>CAHJWO010000040.1 GCA_903642295.1 PVC group bacterium
ATGCCGAGCGAGGGCTCGTCGAGCATCAGAAATTTCGGCTGGCCCGTGAGTGCGCGCCCGATGGCCAGCATCTGCTGCTCGCCGCCGGAGAGGGTACCCGCCGCCTGGCGCTCGCGCTCTTTGAGGCGGGGGAAAATACCGTAAACATAATCCAGATCCTGCTGGAAACGCACGTTTCGCTTCAGGCGGTAGGCCCCCATCTTGAGATTTTCCAGCACGGTCAGATTGGCGAAGATCATCCGCCCTTCCGGCACATGCGAGAGCCCGCGCGCGACGATCTGGTGCGGCGGCAGGTTGGCAATGGAGTCCCCGTCGTATCGGATCGCCCCGCCGCGCACGCTGGCGATGCCGGAGATGGCGCGCAACGTGGTCGATTTGCCCGCACCGTTCGCGCCGATCAACGTGACAATGCTGCCCGCCTCGACTTTCAGCGAAATCCCCCGGAGCGCGGGGATCGAGCCGTAACTGACCTCCAGATTGTCCAGCTCAAGCATGGGCCCCCCCCTCCCCTTCCCCGGCGGGCGCTTCGCCCAGATATGCCTCGATGACCTTGGGATTGTTCGTTACTTCGCCGGGAGTTCCCTCGGCAATCTTGACGCCGTGGTCCAACACGAAAACCCGCTCACAGATGCTCATGACCAGCTTCATGTCGTGCTCCACGAGCAACACGGCAATTTGGAACTTGTCCTTGATGAAACGGATCAGCTTGGTGAGACCTTCCTTTTCGATGGGGTTCATCCCGGCGGCGGGTTCGTCGAGCAGCAGCAGCTTCGGCTGAGTCGCCAGCGCGCGCACGATTTCGAGACGGCGCTGGTCGCCGTAGGATAGACTCTTACACATCACCTCGCGGTGCTTGCCGAGATCGAAAATATCCAGCAATTCCATGACCTGCCGGTCGATTTCGGCTTCCTCGCGGTAGAAGGCGGGGGTGCGCCACAAGGCATGGGCAAAGCCGTGCGTGATGCGCAGGTTGAACGCGGCGCGGACGTTGTCGAACACGGTCAGCGACGGGAACAGCCGGATGTTCTGGAAGGTCCGGGCGATGCCGTGACCCGCGATCTTGTTCGGTTTCAGACCGGCCACGCTTTTACCCGCGAAAGTGATCGTGCCAGAAGTCGGCTTGTACACCCCAGTAACGATATTGAAGACCGTCGTTTTTCCGGCACCGTTCGGACCGATCAACCCCACCAGATCGTGCTCGCCGATCTGCATGGAAAAGTCCGCAACCGCCTTGAGGCCGCCGAACTGGACGGTGCAGGCATTGACATCGAGCAGGGCAGCCATGGGTCGAAAAATCAGCCCGCCTTGAGTGCCTGCCGCGACGGCCTGCCGCCGAAGGCGCGCAGACCACCAAAAAGACCCTGCGGCCGGAGCAGCATCAGGGAGATGAGCACCAGCGAATAAACGATGGCACGGTTGTTGCCGATGGGCCGGAGGAATTCCGGCACGAAGCTGTACTTGGGCACGAAGCGCAGCCACTCGTCCAGGAAGGTCAACAGCAGCGCCGCAAACGACACGCCCGCCGTGTTGCCCATGCCGCCGAGGATCACCATCACCACGACGAGGATGGACACCTGGAAGTCGAATCGGCTGGGATGGATGTAGTTGGTCGCATGAGCGTAGAGGCCGCCCGCCACGCCCGCGAAGAACGCCCCCAGCACGAAGGCAAGCACCTTGTACTTGGTGGTGTTGATGCCCATGGCCTCGGCGGCAACCTCGTCGTCGCGCACGGTCAGAAAGCCCCGGCCATAGGTGGAGTCGATGAGGCTGGTCACCACATAGATGGTCACCGCCGCGCAGCCGTAGGCCCAGAACAAGGTCGTATAACCGGCGATGCCGCCGTAGCCGCTCGCTCCGTTGACGGCGTCGGTGTTCTGGATGATGACCCGGATGATCTCACCGAAACCGAGCGTCACGATGGCGAGGTAATCGCCCTTGAGGCGCAACGACGGCACGCCGACGAGCAGCCCCGCCACCGCCGCCAGCAGACCGCCCGCGAGCAGCACGCCGACAAACAACACGACGAGGGCCGGCGAGCCGCCGCCCAGGAGGTGGAACAACCCGGCACTTTTCTCCTTGGAAAGATAGGCGGCCACGTAGGCGCCGATGGCCATAAAGCCCGCGTGGCCCAGCGAAAACTGGCCGGTGTAGCCGTTGATCAGGTTCAGACTGACGGCCAGGATGATGTTGATCCCGGCGATCTTGATGACGTACAGGTAATAGTCGTTGATGTGCCCGGAAAGCTGCGACGCCACCGCCGCGAGGACGAGCGCCAGCAGCAACCAGAATTTCTTGGAGTGGAAAAGCCGGTCCATGGTGCGGTGAGAACGGCTAGACCTTTTCCGTCACGGCGCGGCCAAACAGGCCGGCGGGCCGAAAAAGCAGAATGACGATCAGGATCGCGAAGGCGATGGCATCCCGATAACTGGAAAAGGAGGACCC
Source organism: PVC group bacterium (assembly GCA_903642295.1). Lineage (GTDB taxonomy): Bacteria > Verrucomicrobiota > Verrucomicrobiia > Chthoniobacterales > SZAS-18 > CAHJWO01. Next base: position 2,443 of record CAHJWO010000040.1, read on the forward strand.
GCCCACGAAGGTTTCCACGATGCCGATGATCAGGCCGCCGACCGCCGCGCCCGGGATGTTCCCGATTCCGCCGAGCACTGCCGCCACGAACGCCTTGAGCCCGGGTTGGATGCCCATCAGCGGGGCGATGGACGGGTTGTAGATCGAGTACAAGATGCCCGCCGCTCCCGCCAGGGCCGAACCCAGGCCGAACGTGAAGGAGATGACCGTGTCCAGGTTCACCCCGACCAGGCTGGCGGCGGTGGCGTTGTTGGACAACGCGCGCATGGCCAGCCCGAGCCGGGTGCGCTTGACGATGAAACTCAGGGCCACCAACAAGGCAGCGGTCACCCCCACCACGATGATCTGGCTGTATTGGATGAAGATGCCGTGGACTTCCAGGGTGCTGTCCTCGAAGAGAGGGGGGAAGGGCTTGGGGTCGGAACCGAAGGCAAATTGCCCGCCGTACTCCAGCAGCAGCGACACGCCGATGGCCGTGATGAGCACCGTCAGCTTGGGTTGGGTCCGCAGCGGGCGGTAAGCCAGCTTCTCGATCACGATGCCCAGCAACGCGCAAATCGCCATCGACAAAAACAAAACCAGACAGATCCCGAACGGAGCCAGATGCCCCGCGAAATGGGGCATGAGCAGCGGGGTCAGCCAGTAGCCCGCAAAAGCGCCGACCATGAACACGTCGCCATGCGCAAAATTGATGAAGCGCAACACGCCATACACCATCGTGTAGCCCAGGGCGATCAACGCATAGAACGTGCCGGCCGCGACGCCGTTGACGAGTTGTTGCGTGAAGTCAGTGAGCTTTTGCGAAAGGTCGATGCCGGTCATGAATTCGCTCGGTACCCCTTTTCTCCCCGTTGCCGCCGCTCTTCGATGATGCCGCTGCCCACGCTCAAGGGGCCACGCTGGCCACGAACTTGTTCTCCTTGCCTGCCACTTCGAGCACCACCGCCGACTTCTGCGCGTTGCGCTTCTCGTCGATGGTGATGTTTCCCGTCACCGCTTCGTAATTCTTCACGCTGGCGAGCGCATCGCGCACCTTGTCGCCGTCCGTGGTGCCCGCGCGTTTGATGGCCTCGGCGAGGATCATCATGGCATCATAGCCGAGCGGGGCCATGCCGTCGGGGGCCGTCTTGAATTTCGCGGTGTATTTCTTGACGAAATCCTGGACCTTGGCCGACTTGTCGGCCGGCGAGAAGTGGGTCGAAAAATAGCAGCCGTCGAGCGAGTTCCCGGCGATCTCGGCCAGCTTCGGGCTATCCCAACCGTCGCCGCCGAGCAGTGGGACTTTGAGGCCCAGCGTGCGCGCCTGTTTGCCGATCAGACCGGCCTCCGTGTAATAGCCCGGCACGAAGATGGCGTCGGGGTGCGCGGCGCGGATGGCCGTGAGCTGCGCCCGGAAATCCTTGTCGCTGCCGCCGCCGCTGTAGGAGCGTTCGATGACGATCTCCCCGCCGTGCTTCTTGTAGTATTCCGTGAAATACTGCGACAGGCCCTTGGAGTAGTCGCTGGTCACGTCGGAGAGGATGGCGACTTTCTTGGCCTTGAGAGTATCGAGCGCGAACTTGGCCATCACCGTGCCTTGAAACGGGTCGATGAAACATACCCGGAAGATGTAATCGCCCTTCTCGGTGACGGTCGGGTTCGTGGAACCGGGCGAAACCATCGGAATTTTGGCCTCCTGGCAAATGGGACCGGCTTCCAGGGAGCGGGAGCTGGCGATCTCGCCGATGACCGCCACCACCTTGTCCGAGGAGATCAGCTTCTTGACGGCGGAGGAAGGCTGGCCCGCCTTGGACTGGTCGTCCTCCACGATGAGCTTGACCTTGCGCCCGAGGACGCCGCCCGCGTTGTTGATCTCCTCGGCGGCGAGTTGCACGCCGTTGTCCGAGTTGATGCCGAAGGTGGCCTCGCTGCCGGTCAGCGAGGCATATTCTCCCACGGTAATGTCCTGCGCCGAAAGGAGGGAGGGCAGCGTCAAAGCGCCGAGGGCGACGACGGCGGGGAGGAACAGTTTGAACATCGACATGCGGCTTTTTTAAAGGGTCAATCACCGGATTGCAACTACCGAGACGTTTTTCCTGTCGGAACGGGGCTGGCGGCTTGTCGCCGGGGGACGGAGAGGGCATCTTGGCGGCATGGCAACCGTGGATAGCAAGCAGATCGACATGGACGAGCGCGTCTGGCAGCAGTTACTCGCGCTGCCATACTCCATTGAGATGGATGACGAAGGCCACTTGATCTTGACGGCCTTACAAGGTCCGGGGCTGACCTTTGAGCAACTGGCCAGCACGCACCCGATCCTGCCCAATGACCTTGCTTGGAAGGTGGAAACGAATGCTGGGAACCAGATGATCATGAGTCCTCCCCCCCATACCGACCACAATGAGTTCGGGACAGAAATTTTGCTGCTGTTGACCCGCCTTTTACCGAATGGCAGGGCCTTGATGGGATCGGGGGTACAGACGAGCAACGGCACCAGGATACCAGACGTGCTCTGGATCTCGGTTGAACGCCGGCGCGAGCACCGGGGGAAAATCAGTTATCCGGAAGCGCCTGAGATTTGCATCGAAATTCTCTCCCCGAGCAACAGCCGTCGGGAAATCGAAGAAAAGAAGCGTCTCTATTTGGAAGCGGGCGCGTTGGAAGTTTGGATCTGCGGTCGGGATGGTTCCATGAAGTTCTTCGACGCAAATGGCTCCTTGGCCGCTTCCAGACTCTGCCCCGCCTTCCCCGCCCGCATCAACATCCTGGACTAATCCTCCTGTCCGCTTCCCCCATGGCCCGCACGTACGCCCTCAAACGCACCGCCCCCGCCGCACCCACCGGTCGGCGCATCGATTACGCCGCCGAACTCAACCCCCAACAGTGCGAGGCCGTCACCGCCGGTCCCGGGCCGATGCTGGTCATCGCGGGCGCGGGCAGCGGCAAGACGCGCACGCTGATCTACCGCGTCGCCTATCTGCTGGAGAACGGTGTCGCGCCCGCCAATATCCTCCTGCTGACGTTCACGAACAAAGCGGCGCGTGAGATGCAGGACCGCGTCTCGCTCCTGCTGCCCGCCAGCGCGGACGGGCTCTGGGGCGGGACGTTCCATTCCATCGGCAATAAGATCCTGCGGCGGCACGCCGAGGTGCTCGGCTGGCGGCGGGGATTCTCCATCATGGACCGCGAGGATCAGGAAGACCTCATGAAAACGGTGATCGCCGCCGCCGGGATCGACCCGAAGGAGAAACGATTCCCGAAGGCGGAAGTCGTGGCGGATATTTTCAGCATGGCCGTAAACACGGCAAAGAATATCGGCCACGTCGTCGATACCAAGTACCCGTACTTTCTGGATCAGGTCGAACAGCTTAAAACCGTTCACGACCGCTACGAGGCCAAGAAGAAATCCACGAACACGATGGATTTCGACGATCTGCTTACGAAGACGCTCAAGCTTCTGACTGATCACGACGAAGTGGCCGCCATCTATCAGCGGCAATTCCAGTTCATCCTGGTCGATGAGTACCAGGACACGAACCATATCCAGGCGGAGTTCGTGGACGTGCTCGCCGCGCAGCACCAGAACATCATGGTCGTGGGCGACGACGCGCAATCCATCTATTCGTGGCGCGGCGCGGACTTCAAAAACATCCTCCAGTTCAACCGGCGCTATCCGGCGGCGCGCACGTACAAGATCGAGACGAATTACCGCAGCGTGCCGGAAATTCTGCACGTCGCCAACGCCGCGATCACCGCGAACGTGGAACAGTTTCCCAAGGAGTTGCAGGCGCACCGGGAGACCCGGCAGGTCAAACCTGCGCTGCTCGAACTCAACGACAGCAACCAGCAGGCGCAGTTCGTCACCCAGCGCATCCTCGAACTCCGCGACGAAGGCGTGGAACTCAACGAAATCGCGGTGCTCTACCGGGCGCATTTCCACGCGTTGGAATTGCAGATCGAACTGACCCGCCACGGCGTCCCTTTCGCCATCACGAGTGGCTTGCGCTTCTTCGAGCAGGCGCACATCAAGGACGTGGCGTCGTTCCTGAAATTCGCCGCGAACCACCACGACGAGGTCGCCTTCAAGCGCATTGTGCGGCTGCTGCCGGGCGTCGGCGGTGTGGCGGCGGATAAGATTTGGGCGCAGTTCGAGAAGGCGCTGGAAGGCCGGGAGGCGGTGGACTCATTCGCGGATGCGTTTCTGCACGCCAAGGTCGGCGCCAAGAGTGAAAAGCAATGGAAGCAATTTGTCCACACGCTGGAAGAAATCGCGCCGGGCGGGAAGCTCATCGCGCCGTCGAGCGCCATCGAGAGCGTGGTCGAGGCGGTGTACGACGAATACGCCAAAGCCAAGTTCCCCAACTACGAGATCCGCCGGGAGGAACTCAACGTCCTGGCCAACTACGCGCGCCAGTACGCCGACCCGGCGGAGTTTCTGACGCAACTGGCATTGGTTTCCTCCTTGGAAACGGAATCGGCCCTCAACACCGGCGAAGAGGAACGCGACAGCGAGCGCGTGACGCTTTCGAGCATCCACCAAGCCAAGGGGCTGGAGTGGAAGGTTGTCTTTGTAATCCACCTCACGGAGGGTTCGTTCCCGAGCAACCGTTCGCTGGAATCTCCGGCGGCCATCGAAGAGGAACGGCGGCTGTTCTACGTGGCGGTCACGCGGGCGTGCGACGAGCTTTACCTGACGTACCCCTACATGCGCCTGAACGCCGGGTACGGCGACATGTTCCAGCGGCCATCGCGCTTTTTGAGTGAGGTGCCGACGGAGTTGGTCGAGAAGTGGGAGATAGAACGTGGATTCTGACCCGAGGATCGAAGCTGTAGACGAACCCGGAGGTCGCCAGTTCGCCTCGCTGAAACCGCTGTCAAGGCAATCACACCGCACTCGGGGCGTTGGGATAGCTGCCTAGCACCTTGAGGAAACTGCACCTGTCCTCCAGCGCGCGCATCGCCCGGACGAGATTTTCGTCCTGCCGGTGGCCTTCCACGTCCACGAAGAACACGTACTCCCACGGCTTGCGCTTGGACGGGCGGCTTTCGATTTTGCTCATGCTGATCCCCGCTCCTTGCAGCGGCTCCAAAGCGGCAAAGAGCGCACCCGCCCGGTCTGGCACGCCGAACATCAGCGAGGTGCGGTCGTGGCCGGTCGGCGGGCAATCGCGTGGGCCGATGACCAGAAAGCGCGTCGTATTATTGGGCAAATCCTGGATGCCCGCGTCGAGGATAGGCAAGCCGTACTTCTCCGAGACCATCCGCCCGGCCAGCGCCCCGGCGTCGGCGGCTTCGGCGGCCATCTCGCCCGCGCGGCTCGTGCTGGAGACTTCCACCAGATCGACGTGGGGCAGATTGATCCGCAGCCATTCGCGGCACTGGCCGAACACCTGCGGATGGCTGAACACGCGGCGCACCGCCTCGCGCGGGATTTTCGCCATCAGGTGGTGCTCAATCTTGAGCGCCACCTGCGCACAGATGCGCAGGTCGCTCTCGATAAATACGTCGAGCGTGTGGTTGACCGCGCCCTCGGTGGAATTTTCGATGGGCACGACGCCGTAATCGGCGCGGCCTCGTGCCACGGCGTCAAACACGTCGCCGATGCTCGGCTGCGCGAGATAACGCACGCTCGCGCCGAATTTGCCCCGCGCCGCCTGGTGGGTCCACGTCGCCTCGGGGCCAAAAAACGCGATGGCGAGGTCTTTCTCCAGCGCGAGCGAGGCCGACATGATCTCCCGATAAATCGCCCGGACGCTTTCGGGCGGCAGGCGTCCGCCCTGCGCCCCGCTCTTGGCGACGAGGACGCTCAGAACGGATTCCTCCCGTTCGGGCGCGTAGATTTCCAGGTTGCCTGCGCGTTTGATCTCGCCGACGCCGTGAACGAGGTCGGCGCGTTCGTTGAGCAAACGGATGAGTTCCGTGTCGAGCACGTCGATCTTGGCGCGGATGTCGTTGAGGTCCATCAAAGAAAGGCGGAAGTGGGAAGTCGAAAAAATTACAGGATGTGGCTCAACTCGGCGAGCGTGTAAATCGCTCGGCCAAAACGAACACATCTTAAAATTTTGTCATCCCGAGCGCAGTGAGATACGAACGGAGCCGAAGGACCTTCCAGGGTCGAGTTGCTTGCCATGTTGTAAGGTCGTTCGGCTCGTTGCCCTCGCTCGGGATCACAAATAAAATGACGTGAATTCACTCCCTATTTGGCGACGGAATTTTGGATGGCAGGGCAACCGGAGCGTTGCGGTTCACGTGGCCGTAGGTTCGACCGCTCCGGCGACGGGCTGCTCGGAATTCACCACCGCGGGTTCCTCCTTGGCGAGCAGCGTCGCGCGCAGTTCGTCGAAAGCCGGGAGTTCCTTCACGTCCTTTAAACCGAAGTGTTCGAGAAAAAGCTGCGTCGTCGCGTAGAGGAGCGGACGGCCCGGCAGTTCCGCCCGTCCCGCGATGCGGACCAGGGCGCGGTCGAGCAGCGTTTGCGTGACCCCGCCTGCGTCCACGCCGCGCACGGATTCCACGTCCGCGCGTGTCACCGGCTGACGGTAGGCGATGATGGCCAGGGTTTCCAACGCCGGGGCGCTGAGCCGCGCCGGGCGGTTCTCCGGGAAAAGCTGGCGCACCCAGGGGGCAGTGGCAGCGGAAGTCGTCATCTGCCAGCCGGCGGCGGTTTCCTGCAATTCGAAGGCGCGCCCGTTCTGCCGATACGTGGCCGCCAGCGAGGCCAGCGCGTCGAGCAAATCCTGATCCCGGCTGCGCGCCAGGGTGGCGGCGAGCGGTTCCTCGGTGAACTCGGCGGCGGCTTTGAGCACGGCGCGCAGTTCCGGCAGCGTCGTTGGCTTGGGCGAAGCAAAGAGGAGCGCTTCGAGCACCTGCGGCAATGTCATCGGTACAACCTGGAAAACAACGGCAAACGGCGGACGCGGTTGGGAACGCGAGAGTTAAACACCGGTTGCCCGCCGGTGGCAACCGGGAAAAACAGGGGAGGGACGGCGGTCCCTCGCCGTCCGTACTTTTGTTGAGGCCACAAATGAATCCGGCGAGGTCCCGCGTCGGCCGGGCAACCACGGGCGGCGAGGGACCGCCGTCCCTCCCCTAAACCGTCGGTTGGTAAACAGTGACTTCCTCGAATGGCGCGGGCTGCATCACCCGCAACTGCTTGAGGCGCACGAGTTCCAACAACGCCAGAAAGGTGACCACCATCTCGACCCGCGACGCGGCTGGCGCGAACAGGTCGGTGAACGACACCCCCTGCCCCCGCGCCTGCGCCATCAGGTTGCGCAGCCGTTCGATTTGATCTGCCACCGTGAAGTGTTCTTCAAAGATGACCGCCCGTTTGTCTGCCGTTTTTTCCTCGAAGCGGCGCAAGGTTCGCTGAAACGCTCGCAGGAGATCGAACACCCCGACATCCCCGAGCGCCAGCGCACCGGAAAGAGCGTCTTCCTCGGGGCTGATCTCGGGTGGTGCGCTGGTCGGACGCGGGAACAATCCCAGGCGCGCGCCCTCCACGGACTGCAAATGCCCGGCGGCATCCTTGAATTTTTTGTATTCGACCAACTGGCGGATCAACTCCCAGTGCGGATCGTCTTCCTCCACGTCGTCCGCCCCCTCGGTTTGGTGCTCAGGCGGCAGTAGGCGGCGGCTTTTCAGGTAAATCAGGTGGGCGGCCAGCGCGATAAAGTCCCCCGCCCGGTCGAGGTCCGGTTGCGGCACGGCGGCCAGATAATCGAGGTATTGCTGGGTCAGCCGTTCCAGGGAAAGGTCGTAAATTTCCACCTCCTCTTTGCGCACGAGGAACAGCAGCAGGTCGAGTGGCCCCTCAAAGATATCGAGCCGTACCTGGTAATCCGCCACTGATGCTGCCTCGCGCACATTACTCATACTGATCGGGGATTCTAGGAACAGCGCCGCCAGCGCGTCGAGGATTCTTGTAGCCGGTGCCTTTTTCCTGCTCCGCACCCCGAGGCGAGCTATCTTTCATCCATCCTATGGACACCCCCGCTACGCCCGGCAGCAGTAACCGCCTGCTGCACGAGAAATCGCCCTACCTGCTCCAGCACGCGCACAACCCCGTGGATTGGTACCCGTGGGGCGAGGAAGCCTTCGAGAAAGCCCGCCGCGAGGACAAACCCATCTTCCTTTCCATCGGTTATTCCACCTGTCACTGGTGCCACGTCATGGCGCACGAATCGTTCGAGAACCCGGCGACCGCCGCCGTCATGAACGCGTTGTTCGTCAACATCAAGCTCGACCGCGAGGAGCGCCCCGACGTGGACCGCGTTTACATGACGTTCGTGCAGGCGACCAGCGGCAGCGGTGGTTGGCCGATGAGCGTTTGGCTCCAGCCCGACCTCAAGCCCATCGCGGGCGGCACGTATTACCCACCAGACGACCGCTACGGTCGGCGCGGGTTCGCCAGCGTCTGCCGCACGGTCGCCCATGCCTGGCAGCACGACCGCCAGAAGGTCATTGCCCAAGGCGACCGCATCATCGAAGCCTTGCGTGACTACGCCCGGCCTGAATCGTCCCCGGCGGCCGCAGGCGGCGCGGCGGCACCTATCGCCGACGTGCTCCGCACCGCCGTCCAGACGCTCGCCAGCGTCTTCGATCCCGAGTGGGGCGGGTTTGGAAACGCACCCAAGTTCCCCCGCCCCGTCACCCTGCAACTGCTTGCCGTCGCGCAGGCCCGGCTCTCCGGCGAGGAACGTGAACAAGCCCGCGAGATGCTGTTCGCTACGCTCGACCGCATGGCTTCGGGCGGCATGTACGACCACCTGGGCGGCGGCTTCCACCGCTACTCCGTGGACCGGTTCTGGCACGTCCCGCACTTCGAGAAGATGCTCTACGATCAGGCGCAACTGGTCATCGCGTACTTGGAGGGCATTCAGATCATCGGTGCAAATGAGGCCCAGACCGGGCGTTGGCAGCGTTACAATTCCGTCGTCCAGGAAACGCTGGAATACGTGCGCCGCGATCTCACCTCGCCCGACGGCGGCTTCTACTGTGCGGAAGACGCCGACAGCCTCCTCGCCGCCGGTCGTCCCGAACATGCCGAAGGCGCGTTTTACGTTTGGTCGCAGGCGGAGATCGACGGCGCGCTATCTCAGGGAGAAGCGGCTGCCTTCCGCGACTGGTTCGGGATCGAGGCCGCAGGCAACGCTCCGGCCGAGAGCGACCCGCACGGAGAATTCACCGGCAAGAACATCCTTTTTCATGCGCAGGGAGCAGAACGCTGGCCCGACGAGCCCGCCGCACCGCTGGCCACCGCCAGGCGCACGCTGTTCGACCTGCGCGTCCGCCGCCCACGACCGCATCTCGACGACAAAATTGTCACCGCCTGGAACGGCCTGATGATCTCCGCCTTCGCTCGCGGCTACCAGATCCAGGCCCACTGGCACTATTTGGAGACCGCCCGGCGCGCCGCCGATTTCGTCCGCGCCCACCTCTACCGCGAAGCCGACGGCGTCCTTCTGCGCTCCTACCGGCAGGGACCTGCCGCCGCCGAAGGATTCGCCGACGACTACGCTTTTCTAATCCAAGGGTTGCTCGACCTCTACGAAGCGGGCTTCGACATCCGGCATCTCCTCTGGGCCGAGCAACTCCAGGCCAGGCAGGACGAGCTTTTTTACGACGCGCAAAACGGCGGCTACTTCTCCTCCCGCGAGCACGATCCCCACGTCCTGCTGCGCCTGCGCGAGGACCACGACGGCGCGGAGCCCAGCGCCAGTTCCGTTGCCGCGCTCAACCTCGTCCGCCTCGCCGCGATGCGAAACCGCGACGACCTGCGCCAGCGCGCCGCCGCGACGGTCGCCGCCTTCGGAGCCGCCCGGAACACGGCTCGCACCACGCAAACCATGCCGCTCATGCTGGTAGCGCTGGACGCACTTTCCCACCCACCCCGGCAAGTCGTCGTCACCGGCACCAGTGTGGACCATGGCGACACCCGGGGGATGCTGCGAACCGTCTGGCGGCATTTTTCCCCCGGTCGCGTGATCCTGCTCGCCGACGGCGGTGAGGGTCAGCGCGAACTCGCCCGCCGCCTGCCCTACCTCGAATCCGTCACTCCACTCGACGGCAAAGCCACCGGTTACCTCTGCGAGCATGGCTCCTGCCGCCTCCCGACCACCGACCCGCACGCTCTCGTGGCCCAGCTATGATGCCGCCGCCAACGGGACAGGCCGCCGCCGGTCGGCCCACCAGAACGGCGCGTAGAGCACCGTGAAGAATACCAGCGACAACCCTTCCAGGCTCAGGACATACCAGTGTCCTGGTCCGAGAAAATCCATCAGCGAACCGTGCAGCGGTTTGCGCAAGAGGTAGCCGTAGTTCGTGTCCGTCAACCAATCCACCAGCCCGGCGCAGAGCACATAAACCTGGGTCCAGCCCCATCCCCGCAGTACCACGCCCGGGCGCGGGCGCATCCCCAATCCCCACGTCAAAAACAGCACGGAAACGATGATCCCGCAGTGGTCCACAAAAAAACCGATGAAGAACGGGTTTGGAAACGTGTACGCAAGGTCGGGCGTCAGCACCGCCTGGAGCGTCCCCGCCAGCCCCCACAGGTACGCCAGTTCGTAGGCCAACTGCCCGCGCCACACCAGCGCCACGATCACCGCAAACGACGCCCAGTCGCACAGGTGCATCGGTAGTGCATCCTGCCAGCGGAGTAGCGTCCCCATGTGCGCGCCCCAGACAATCGATAGGATGCGATTGACGATCAGGATCACCGCGATGGATACGGCCAGGTACCGCGCCGCCCCGACCCGCTCCTGCCGGCGGGTCAGGCGGCTCAGGAAGTACGGTACCGCTACCGTAAGAAGCAAAATCGTCAGGTGCAACGGCCCGAAGAGGGCCATCTTGCGTTCCGGGCTGGATGCGGTGATTGCCTGCTCGACGGCGGCAAAAAAGTTCATACGGGTTTTGTCTATCGTCGAAAAATCCGCCGCCGTCATCCCGCGAATCAATACTTGAGAACCTTGGCAAAAAACTGGCGGCTTGCCTCGTTCGCGGGGGCGTCGAACACCTGCGCCGCCGCGCCGAATTCCATGATTTTGCCCTCCGCCAGCAGCGCGACCTGATCCGCCACCCGTCGCGCGAACCCCATCTCGTGCGTCACCAGCACAAAATCGCGGCCCTCGTCGCGCAACTCCTCGATGACTTCCAACACCCCGCCCGTCATCTCGGGATCGAGCGCGCTGGTCGGTTCGTCGAAGAACAGCAGGCGCGGCTTGATGGCAATGGCTCGCGCGATGGCCACCCGCTGGCGCTGCCCGCCGGAAAGTTCCGCCGGTTTTTTGTGTGAGTGCTCGTCCAGGCGGAAGCGTCGCAACGCCGCCATCGCGGTTTCCTCGGCCTCCGGGCGGGTTTGCCCGTGGACCTTTTCCAGCGGCAGCGTGACGTTTTGCAGCGCCGTCAGGTGCGGGAAAAGGTTGTACGCCTGAAACACGGTGCCGATGGTCCGGCGGTGCGCGGCCAACTCCTTTTCGCGGTACACCACCGCTTCGTCGTCAATCACCACGCGGCAGCCGTTCGGGTCGGGATATTCCAGTCCGGCCAGGATGCGCAGGAACGTCGATTTCCCCCCGCCCGACGGCCCGATCAGCACGAGCGTTTGCACCTCCGCGAAATGCAGGGAGATGCCGTCCAGCACGCGGTGGGTGCCGAAGGTTTTGACGACGTTTTCGACGCGGAGCTTCATGGTTTATGCGGCTGACTCGTCAGGTCTCGAACCGGCTGCGCCCTTCCAGGTAACGCGTCAGGAACGAGATGGGCAGCGTCAGGATGAGATACCCCGCCGCCAGCGGCAGGTAACATTCCAGAATGCTGAACGTGATGTTGCCCGTCTCCTGCGCGTTCTTCGTAAACTCGCTCACCGAAATGATCGAAAGCAGCGCGCTATCCTTGATCAGCGACACCAACTGCCCGGCCAGCGAAGGCATGATCTGCCGCAGCGCCTGCGGGAAGATGACGTAACGATACGTCTGCGTCGTGTTCAGGCCGATGGCCTTCGCGGATTCGAGCTGGCTCTTGCCCACGCTTTCGATGCCGGCCCGGATGACCTCGCTGATGTACGCCCCGTAGGACATGGACAGGATGATCACCCCCGCCACGTTGCGGTCCGTCACGCCGAGCGCATTCGCCGTCACGTAATAAAGGATCAAAATCTGCACCAGGAGCGGCGTGCCGCGGACGAGGTCCACGTAGATCCGGTTGACGTAGCGCAACGGCAGGAACCGCGCCCGTCCGGCCAGGGCGGAGATCACGCCGAAGACCGTGCTCAGGATCAACGCGGCAACCGAAAGTCCGATGGTCAGCAAATATCCTTGCAGGAACTTCTCGCGGTAACGGTACACCGCGAGCCAGTTCCAGGTGGTCTCCAACCGTGTGAACGGCAGGTACAACGCCAGCGCGATAAGCCCCAGCGCCGCCGCGAAATTCAGCACGCGCACCCTCGTCGGCAGCACCCGCATGGAGCTTTCCGGCGGGTAGAAAAACCAATGCGTCCAGGGATGGACGCCCGGTTTCACGGTGGGCAGGCGTCCCCGTCCCTCCGGGATTTCCCCGCTGCGGGGCGAATCAGAACTGTGTGTCTCGTTGACCATCCCCTTTTGCCGCATCGAAGCGGCGCATCATAGCCCATACCGCCCCGTTGCCAAGCCTGCGCGCCCTTCGCCCTGCCTCCGATTGTCGGGCAGGCGCTTCGCCTGCCGTGTGTTGACGCGTTTATTCCGACAAGCAGCGCGCCCACCCTGCCACCCTGCTCAGATGGAATAATCCACCACCAGGCTGTGCGCGTTGAGCAACTCGATAAACACCCGTTCGCCTTCCTTCAGGTTCAACTCCTCCAGCCGCGCGCGGCTGAGCTGCGCCTCGACCCGCTCCCCGTTATCGATCCGTTCCAACTCCACCCGCCCGTTCGCGCCTCGCACGATCAGCAGCTTCACCACCGCCTCCAACTCTTCCGCGCCGCCGTTCGTGCGCTCGCGCCGGAGGCCGATGTCGTGCGGGCGGACGTAAGTGGACGCGCCGTTTTTTGTGTCCGTCGGGGTCGTCGCCATGCGGTTCACCTCGCCGAGAAATTCCATCACGAACGGGGTGGCCGGATGGTCGTACACCTCCTGCGGCGTACCGATCTGCTCGATGCGGCCCGTGCTCATGATCACCACCCGGTCCGCGATTTCTAACGCCTCCTCCTGGTCGTGCGTGACGAACACCGTGGTCAACCCCAGCCGCCGCTGCAACTCCCGCAGCCAGCGCCGCAGCTCCTTGCGCACCTTCGCGTCCAGCGCGCCGAACGGCTCGTCGAGCAACAGCACGCTCGGGTCAATCGCCAGCGCCCGCGCCAACGCCACCCGCTGCCGCTGCCCGCCCGAAAGCTGCGCCGGATAACGCTTGCCCAGGTCACCGAGCTGCACCAGTTGCAGCAGGTCATTCACCCGCGCCTTGAGGTCCGTTTCCTTTGGCCGCGTCTTCGACGGACGCACCCGCAGCCCGAACGCCACGTTCTCGAACACGCTCAGATGCCGGAACAGCGCGTAGCTCTGGAACATGAAGCCCACGCCCCGCTGTCCCACGGGCCGGTCGCTCACGGGCTGGCCGTCGAAGAGAATCTCCCCGCCCTCGGCGTCCGCGAACTCCAGCCCGGCAATCAGCCGCAGCAGCGTCGTCTTGCCCGAGCCGGACGGCCCCAGCAGCGCGATCAACTCGCCGGTTTCGACCTTCAGGTCCACCCCGTGCAGCGCCGCGTAGCGCCCGAACGTCTTCTTGAGTTTTTTGACCTCGATCACGGCTGGTAAATCTGGTCGAACACCCCGCCGTCGGCAAAGTGAACCTTTTGCGCCTTCGCCCAACCGCCGAAGACGCTTTCCACGCCGAAGGTTTCGATGGGCTTGAACAGGTCGGCGTGCTTCGCCAACACTTCCCGATCCACGGGCCGATAGAAATTCTTCGCGGCGATTTCCTGCGCGCCGGGCGTGTAGAGGTTTTGCAGATAAGCCTCGGCCACCTCGCGGGTGCCGTGCGCCGCCAGGTTCTTTTCGACCATCGCCACGGGCGCGTCCGCCTCGATGCTTAGCGACGGGATCACCGTCTGGAGCTTGTCGCCGCCGAGCGTGGCGTCGTTCTTGATGAGATACACCTCGTTCTCGAAGGTCAGCAGCACGTCGCCGATGCCGCGCTGGGCAAAGGTCGTCGTCGCGGCCCGCCCGCCCGTGTCGAGCACGGCGGCATTCTTGAACAACTTGCCGACGAACTCCCGCGCCTTCCCGTCGTCGCCGCCGTTTTTCTTCAACGCATAACCATAGGCGGCGAGGTAGCTGTACCGCCCGTTGCCGCTGGTCTTCGGGTTCGGCACGATGATCTTGACCCCCGGCTTCACCAGATCGTCCCAATCCCTGATGCCCTTCGGATTGCCCTCGCGCACCAGGAACAAAATCGTGGACGTGTAAGGCACGCTGTGGTTCGGGAACCGCGCCTTCCAGTCCTTGTCCACCAGCTTGCCCGCCACGAGCGCGTCGATGTCCGTCTCCTGGTTCATCGTGACCACGTCGGCGTCCAGGCCGTCGAGCACCTTGCGCACCTGCGCGCTGCTGCCGCCGTGGGACATGGTGATGACGGCGTCCTGTCCGTGCTTGTCCTTCCAGTCCTTGGTAAAGGCGGCGTTGTAATCCTGATACAAGCCCCGCGTCACGTCGTAAGACACATTTAACAAAGTCACGGTCGGCGCGGCGGCCCGAACGGAGGCCGACAGCAAAAAGAGCGCACAGAGGGCGCGAACGAGCATTTTCATAGTGGCACGATAGACAATGCGGGGAATGTGGGCAGGAAGGCAGGCAAGTCAAGTGCCGGACCGCCGGGGAGCATTCTCAAAGCCGCCGGGGAGCCTCTCGGCGTCGCGCGGAAGCCTCTCGGCGTCGCGCGGAAGCCTCTCGTCGTCGCGCGGAAGCCTCTCGGCGTCGCGCGGAAGGGTCTCGGAGGCGTTACAACGACCTCGGCGAGTCGCGCGGAAGGGTCTCACGACCGTTGAAACGACCTCGGCGAGTCGCGCGGAAGCCCCGGCGGCTGCCCGGAACGATTCTGCGCCCCGTGACAACGACCCCGGCGGACGCCGCAACCGCCCCTCGGGGCCGCCGGAACCGTCCGCCGGATCACCGGACGCTCACGCCGCCGCTGGCGGGACGCCCGCCCGCGTTTCCTGCAACCGCTGGAGCAGATACGGCAACAGCTGCTTCTTGCGCGAAACCACCCCGTCGAGCTGCCACAGGTCCGGCCCGGCGGACGGATAGTCGATCTGGCGCCGGAACTCGTCCGACCCGCTGACCAGCAGGAGCGAGTTTTGCGTGTTGATGTCCGTCACCAGCAACGTCGAGAAAAAAAGCCGTTCGCTCCGGCGGAACGCGTCGAGCGCGGCGGCGAGATCGTCGTGCTTCTCGTAGAACGGGCCGAAGCCGAGTTCCTCGATCTGGGCCACGCTGAACCGCACGCCCGCCTCGCTGTACTCCTTGCAGTCGCTGGTCACGACCTCGCCCGGCTGGAGCGTGAGCAGCGGCGAGCCGACCGAGAAAATCTCCGCGGCGAGCGCCCCGGCGTCCACCCCGGCAATCCGGGAGAGGTCCGTGAGGACGGTGCGGTCAGTCGGGGTGGCGGTGGGAGACGTGAGGTTGAGGGTGTCGGAGATCAATCCCGCCATGAGCAGCCCGGCGGTGGACGGCGGGATGTCGATGCCGTTTTGGCGATAGAGCAGCGCGACGATGGTGCAGGTGCTGCCGACCGGGTTGTTCCAGAAGTGAATGGGCGCGTCGGTCGAAAACCCGCCGAGGCGGTGGTGGTCGAGCACTTCGATGATCGGCAATTTGTCCGCGCCGTGGACGGCCTGGCTCAACTCGTTGTGATCCACGAGAATCAGTTGGCGCGGGACGCTCTTGAGGAAATCGCTCTTGGTGACGACGCCCAACAAACGGCGTTCGGCGTCGAGCACGGGGAAAATCGAATCGGCGGCGGAAACGGCGCGGGCGCGGGCGGCGTCGAGCGGCACCTCGGGCGAAAAGCTGGCGAACTCCCGTTCCAGTACCAGTCCGGCCCGAACCGCGCCCCGGGCGAGCAGCACGGTGGTCGCCGTGTCGTACCGGGAGCGGATGACCACCACCCCGCGCTCCGCGGCGCGCCGCTGGATTTCCGACGGCACCGGGAACCCGCCCGTGATGATGAGCGCCTTGACCGCCGCGTCGATGGCGGCGTCCTGAATCGTATCCCGGTCGCCGACGATGAGGACCACGGTGCTGGGCGGCTGTTCGCGCAACCGCTTGACCATCGTGGCGGTCTTGGCGGCGGCGACCATCAGCAAATAATCGTGGACGGCGAAGTCCGCTTCGCCGACCTGGACGATCCCCTCGAAGGTCTGCGCGATGTCGCCCAACGCGGCCCGGACGCGGCGCGTGTTATCCAAGAGTTGCTGGGGCGGGAAAAATTGTTGCACCAACTGGAGCGTGCTCAGCAGGCCGAGGCAGCGGTTGTTGTCGTCCACGACGGGCAGGCCGCGCAGGCGGCGTTTTTCGACAGAACGGAGCGCCTGGGCCACGGAAAAGTCGCCCCGGGCGGAGACGACTTCTCTGGTCATCACGTCGCGCACCTGCGGGGTCACGTCGCTCAGGAAGACGGGCGGCTCCGCGCCGAAGCGGTCCAGCACGAACTGGATGCGGGCGTTGAGATTGCCCGCGCGGGCGGCGACCACGTCCTTCCAGCCGAGCGCCTGCTTGAGCTGGGCATAGCCGAGCGCCGAGCAGACGGAATCCATGTCGGGGTTGCGGTGGCCGATGACAATGGTTTGCACGGGAGGATGTAGCGGCAGACGGGACAACGAAATCAGGAATGAGAAACAGGGGACACGCGCAAAAAAGAGTTCGCTGCGAAGTTGTCAGTGTTGCGAGTGAATAAACCCGGGCCGCTTGGGTCTATATGCTCTGACACATGCAGTAAAAATCAAACCCCACCCCATGAGAATCCCTTTATTATTTACCGCGCTGCTGGCCGCCGTGCTGGCCGCGACGCCGATGCGTCCCGCCAGGGCGCAGGAAGGCGGCGGAGAGGTGACCTTCAACCTCTTCTACGATAACCTCGCCGACGACGGCGACTGGTACAACACCCCCGAATATGGCTACGTCTGGCAGCCGGACATCGCCTACAAGAACGACAAGTGGCGTCCGTACTCGGACGGTTACTGGGCGCAGACCGACGGCGGCTGGACCTGGGTGTCGTACGAGAACTTCGGCTGGGCCACCTATCATTACGGCCGCTGGACCCGCCTGAAAGACATCGGCTGGGCGTGGGTGCCGGGGTACGATTGGGGTCCGGGCTGGGTGTCGTGGCGGACGAGCGACGACTACGTCGGCTGGGCTCCCCTCCCCCCGAAAGCGGATCGTGGCGTGTACGAAGGCAAGGTCGTCGAACACCGCGTCGAACGCGCGGAAGCCGTGGACTACAACGACGTGGAGGACGAGAGCAACGGCTACACCTCGAACGTGGACGTGGACTATGACATCGGTCCCGACAACTACTGCTTCGTGGACACCCGGAGCTTCGGCGCGCCCGTGCTGAGCGAGGTCGTGCTGCCCTATGACCGCAACGTGACATTCATCGAGCGGACCCGCAACGTGACGAACATCTATTACGAGCGCGATAACAACAACGTGTTCGTGTATAACGGCGGACCCGATTACGCCTTTATCAGCGGGCGAACCGAGCGGCCCATCCAGCGGTTGCAGATCGAGCGCCGACGCGACCCGGGGTTTCTCGCGCTGGGACTGCGCGCGGGCGGCAATCCGACCCAGGTGCACGGCGGCATCTTGCAGGTGGCCGCGCCGTTCATCGCGCGTCGTCCGGTGAACTTCACGCAGGTGAAGCCGGTGCGCATCAAGCAGAATCTGGAACGCTCCGACGTGGTGCATGGATGGAACAACGGCGGAGCGGACCCGCAGGTGGCCCAACGAGTCCGCCAGCAGTTCAAGGAGCAGGCGCAGCAAGCCCCGGCCAGGGCCGAACAGCCCAAAGAGCGCCTGGTTCAGGCGTTGCCCGCAGCGCAGCGGATCGTCACGAAGTCGGATCTGCCGCCCGCGCCGCAGAAGGATATGTCGCCCGCAGCCGTGGACGCTCGCCGGGCGCAGCGGCAACAGGCGCGCGCCGCGCAGGGTGGTCAGGGCGGTCAGGGCGGGGTGCGTCCGGGCCAGGCCGGACCCAACGCCCAGCCGCAGCCAAACGCGCAACCGGGCCAACCCGGCCAGCCGAACGCCAACGAAAAGCGGCCCGGCGCAGTGACCGAGCAGGATCGGGTCGCCCGCCGTGATGCCGCGCAGAAGGCCCGCGAAGCTCGTGAACAGGGCCGCGTGGAAGGCCAGCCGGCGGCGGGCCAGACCGGTCAGCCGGGTCAGCCCGCGCCGGCCGCCCAGCCGAAGGATAATTCCGACGAAGCAAAGGCCGCGCGCCGCGCCCAACGTCAGCAGGAACGCGCCGGGCAGGCCAATCCGGCGCAACCGGCGACGGAGCCCGCCGGACAACCGGCCACCCAGCCGAAGGATAATTCCGACGAAGCCAAAGCTGCTCGTCGTGCCCAACGGCAGCAGGAACGCGCCAATAAGCCGAATCCCGCGCCGGAAACCCAACCGAACGCCGGTCAGCCCGCGCCGGAAAAGCCGCAGGTGGATCAGGAACGCGAAGCGCGCCGTGCCCAACGTCAACAGGAGCGCGCCCAGCCGCAGGCCGCCCCCCAAGAGCAAGCGCCGCAGCCGCAGGAGAGAGCCGCGCAGCCCGATGCAGAGCGCGAGGCCCGTCGTGCCCAACGTCAGCAAGAGCGCGCCGCCCAGCCCCAGCCGCAGGCCCAACAAGCTGACCCGGACCGCGAGGCCCGTCGCGCGCAGCGTCAGCAGGAGCAAGGGCAAGCCGCCCAGCAAGCTCAGCAGGCTCAACAGCAGGGCAACCAGGAGCGGGAAGCCCGTCGCGCGCAGCGTCA
>CAHJWO010000041.1 GCA_903642295.1 PVC group bacterium
CGCTCGGGCTTGACGATGCTCGGCATCACCATCGGGGTGTTTTCGGTCATCAGCGTGATGACCGCCACCGGAGCACTCCAAAGCACGGTTGAAACCGGCATCAGCTTCCTGGGCTCGAATTTCTTTCAGTTCGCCAAGTATCCGGCCCTGAGCGGCGGCGGACCGCAAGCCGCCTCCAAATATGCGAACCGTCAGAACGTAACTTATGAGCAGGCCATCGTTTACAAACGCCTCATGGCGGACACGGGCGCGGTCATCAGCCTGAAGGTCTTCGGCGACGGCAAGCGCGTCACCTACGGGCGGCTGCGCACCAACCCGAACATCCAGGTCGTCGGTACGAACGAAAATTTTCTCGCCTCCAACAGCTATACGCTCGCCGAGGGCCGCAACTTCAACGAGTCCGACGTGGACCTCGCCCGCAGCGTCACGCTGATCGGCAATGATATTCAAAAGCGGGTCTTCCCGGTCGAAGACCCGGTGGGGAAGCTCATCAAAATCGACGGAAAAAACTATACGGTCATCGGCGTTCTGGCCAGCAAGGGCAGCGCCTTCGGCGGCAGCCAGGACAACATGGCGCTGGTTCCGCTGACCCGGTTCTTCGAGGATTATGGACGCGTCAACCGCACGGTGAACATCGCCACGCAGTCCACCAGCCAGGCGACCTATCAACGCACGCTGAACACCGCCATCGGCGCGATGCGCATTGCCCGGCAACTCAAGCCCGGCGCCGAGAACGATTTCGAGGTTTTTACCAACGATTCCCTGGTCGCCGCGTTCGCGGCGGTGGCCGACGCGATTCGCGCGGGAGCGTTCGTGATCAGCAGCGTCGCCCTGGTGGCGGCCGGGGTGGGGATCATGAACATCATGCTCGTCAGCGTGACCGAGCGCACCAAAGAGATCGGCATCCGCAAATCCATCGGGGCCAAGAAGCACGACATTCTGCGTCAATTTCTGGCCGAAGCCGTTTTCCTTTCGGAGTTCGGCGGGTTGGTCGGCATTTTGTTCGGTGTGCTGGCAGGCAACGCACTGGCCTCGTTTCTCAAAGCGGACATCCTGTTCCCGTGGGGCTGGGCCGCCGCCGGGTTGATCGTTTGCTCGGTCATCGGGATCGGTTTCGGCCTGTATCCGGCGTGGCGCGCGGCCTCGCTCGATCCGATTGAGGCATTGCGCTTTGAGTGACAACAGTTCCCGCCATCAGGGCAGAAATGGGATCACAGCGGCCGTGCGCTGATAGTCGTCAACAAAAAGGGTGCCGCCCAAAGGAACGGCACCCTCTTGCAGTTAATTTTCTGACGGAGGTTTACCAGTTCAAGGCACCGCCCGTCTGGTACTCGGTCACGCGCGTCTCGAAGAAGTTCTTCTCCTTGCCAAGGTCGATGGTCTCGCTCATCCACGGGAACGGGTTGCGCGAGCCATATTTGGGTTGCAGGCCGATGCGCTCCAAACGACGGTCGGCGATGTGCTGCACGTACTCACGGAACAGGTTGGCGTTCAGCCCCAAAATCCCCTTCGGCAGGCAATCCTCGGCATACGCGATTTCAAGTTCCACGGCTTTCCCGATCATGGCCTCGATCTCGGCCACCAACTCCGGCGTCCACGCTTCCGGGTTCTCGGCCTTGATTCCGTTGATCAGGTCCGCGCCAAACGACAGATGCGTGCTCTCGTCGCGCATGATGTACTCGAACTGCTCGCCAATCCCGGCCATCCGATTTTGTCGTTTGAAGGACAGGATCATCACGAACCCGGAGTAGAAGAAAATTCCTTCCATGATGACGTAGAACCCGATCAGATTCTTGAGGAACTTCTGCACGCCCTCCACGCTATCCGTCGAGAAATTCGGGTCCATGATGTCGCTGGTCAGCGTCATCTCGAAAGCGTCCTTATCGTGGATCGAGTTGACCTCGTGATACATGTTGAAAATCTCGCGCTGGTCCAGCGAGAGGCTTTCGACAATGTAGTGGAAGGTATGCGTGTGGACGGCCTCCTCGAACCCCTGCCGCAGGAGATACTGGCGGCACTCGGGGTTGGTGATGTGCTTGAAGATCGCCAGCACGATGTTGTTGCCCACGAGGCTCTCCGCCGTCGAAAAGAAGCCGAGGTTGCGCATGATGACCCGACGCTCGTCCGGGTTGAGCCGATTGGATTTCCAAAGCTCGATGTCGCGTTGCATGGACACCTCGGTTGGCATCCAGTTGTTCGCGCAGCCGTTGAGATAGTGTTCCCACGCCCAGGTGTACTTCAGGGGCATGAGTTGGTTCACGTCAACGGCCTGGCAGTTGATGAGACGTTTGTCATCGGCATCAATGCGCTTGGCCAGGTCGTGGAGATTGGGACGTTCGTCGGTAGTGTTGCAGCAGGACATAACAGGAATGGATGATCTGGGTAGGTTTCGCGGACAAAAAGAGACCCTGGAAGCCGTGGAAAACCCGACATGCTTTTCCCGGACTACGCAGGGTATCTCTAACTTGGATGCAATCGGTGACGTGGACCAGAGGAACGCGTCTTATTTCTTTTTCTTATCGCCTTTCACCGCGCCGGCGATTTTCCCCGGCACCTCGGCGATGGCGGTGGGAATTTCCTTGAGGGTTTCGGTGACCTTCTCCACCAAGGTCGGCTCGGCGGGTTTCTTGGCTGTCGGTTTTTTGGCGGCGGGCTTGGGTGCCACTTTCGCCACCACTGCCTTCTTGACCGCCACAGCCTTGGCCTTGACGGCGGCGGCTTGCGGCTTGAGCACCGCCTTCACCTTGGCCGCGACCGGCTTCTTCGCGGCGGGTGCTTTGGCCGGAGCGGCCTTGCTCCTGGCGGCGGGTTTCGTGGTGGCCTTCGCCTTGATGGCGATGGCGGCCTTTTGTTTAGCAGGTGCGGACTTCGCGACGGATTTCTTCGTGGCCATGTGGATTGGATTTCTTGGGACTATCTTGTGGTTTCGGTGTGGTGCTGCGTTAAGCTTCGCTGGAGGCGACGCCCCGCGCCGCCATCAAATTATTGGCAGGCTTCGCAGGTAGGATCGAGCAGGCTGCACATCTGGGCACTGGCCGGTTCGGCGGTTTCCTCCAGCGGCTGGTCCATTGGAGGGTTTGGCGTCGCAACCGGCGCGTGGACGGTAGCAGCCGTAGTCGTACTCGTGCGATCTACCTTCACGCTGGCGCTGGCGCTTTTGTTCTTCATCCAACGCGGCTGCGCGCCCCGGCGGTTAATGTCCACCGTACTCTTTTCGATCTGCGTGGCGGCGAGCGTCCGCAGGTAGTACGTCGTCTTGAGCCCCTTCTGCCAGGCCAGCATGTACATGTCGCTCAGTTTCTTCCCGTTCGGCGCGGCGAGGTACAGGTTTAACGACTGGCCCATATCGATCCATTTTTGCCGGCGGCTCGCGCATTCGATCATCCATTTTGGCTCGATCTCGAACGACGTGCGGAACACCTCCTTCACGTCCTCCGGGATGCGTTCGATCTCCGCCAGCACGCCGTCGTAGAACTTGAGGTCGTCCACCATTTCGGCGTCCCACAGGTCGAGTCGTTTGAGCGCTTCGATCAGGTAAGTATTGATCGTCGTGAACTCGCCCGACAGATTGCTCTTGGCGAACAAGTGCTTGTACATCGGCTCGATGGACTGGCTCACTCCCGAGATGTTGGAGATCGTCGCCGTGGGCGCGATGGCCATCGTGTTGGAATTGCGCATCCCGTGCTCCTTGATGGCGGCGCGCACCTTGTCCCAATCCAGCGTGGCGCTGTTTTCCACGTCCAAGTACCCGCCACGTTCCTCGGCGATCAACGCGCGGGTATCGATTGGCAGGATGCCCCGGCTCCACTTCGACCCCTGGTACGTCTGATAGGTACCTCGCTCGCGGGCAAGCTCGGTAGACGCCAGGATGGCATAGTAGGAGATCAGCTCCATCGAACGGTCGGCGAACTCCACCGCCGCCTCGCTGGCGTAGGGAATCTCCAGCATGTACAACGCATCCTGAAACCCCATCAAGCCCATCCCCACCGGACGGTGCCGCAGGTTGGCGTGCTTCGCTTCCTTGGTCGGGTAATAGTTGATGTCGATGACGTTGTCGAGCATCCGCATCGCCGTGCGAATGGTCGTTTCGAGGAGCGGCTCGTCGATCTGCCCGCCGTGGATGTGTTCGACCAGATTGATCGACCCCAGATTGCACACGGCGATCTCGTCCTCCGAGGTGTTCAGCAGAATCTCCGTGCACAGGTTGGACGAATGCACGACGCCGGTGTGATCCTGCGGCGAGCAAATGTTCGACGGGTCCTTGAACGTCAGCCACGGGTGGCCGGTCTCGAAGAGCATCGTCAGCATCTTGCGCCAGATCGTGACGGCCTCCACGCGGCGGTGCAGCGGCAGTTCGCCGCGTTCGGCCATCGCTTCGTACTCCGCGTAACGCGTCTCGAACCGGCGTCCGTACAGATCGTGCAAATCCGGGCAATCGCTCGGGTTGAACAACGTCCACATCCCGTTTTGCGCCACGCGCTTCATGAACAGATCGGGAATCCAATTCGCCGTGTTCATGTCGTGGGTGCGGCGGCGCTCGTCGCCGGTGTTCTTGCGCAGTTCGAGAAAGTCCTCGATGTCCAGGTGCCACGTCTCGAGATAGGCGCACATCGCGCCCTTGCGCTTGCCACCCTGGTTGACGGCGACGGCGGTATCGTTGGCTACCTTCAAGAATGGCACCACACCTTGACTTTCGCCGTTCGTGCCGCGGATCATCGCGCCGGTTGAGCGAATGTTCGTCCAGTCGTTGCCCAGTCCGCCGGCCCATTTCGAGAGTTTGGCGTCGTCGCTGATGACTTTGAAGATGTGGTCGAGATCGTCCATCACCGTGCTGAGGTAGCACGAAGAAAGCTGCGGATGCAGCGTCCCGCTGTTGAACAACGTCGGCGTGGAACTGGTGAATCGTTGAGACGAAAGAAGCTCGTAGAACTCGATGGCCCGTTCGTTCTTTTGGTCGGCGGTTTCCAGCACGGCGAGGCCCATCGCCACGCGCATCCAAAAGTACTGGGGCGACTCCAAACGGGTGCCCGCATTGTGAATCAGGTAGCGGTCGTACACCGTCTGCAGGCCCATGTAGGTAAAGCGCGTATCGCGCTCCACGTGCATGGCGTTGGCAATCCTGGCGATATCGAACGTCAGCAGCGACGAGTCCAACCGTCCCAGTTCCACCCCCTTGCGCAGGTATTCGTTGAAATGCTCGGCGTGCCGCGTCTTCAAGCTGGCCACGTTGAGATTCTGGTCGGCGTCACCGGGCAACACCTCGCGGTAGATCACGTTGAGCAGCAACCGCGCGGCGACGTAGCTGTAAGCCGGCTCGCGCTCGATGCGCGCCTTGGCCGCGAAGATCATGGCCTTGTCGATCTCCTCGCAACGCACGCCGTCGTAGAGATTCTGCAACGTCTCCTCGGCCAGTTCGCGCCAGTTGGTGCGGTCTTCGAGCCCCGCGCAGGCGCGGATGAGCTTGCGGCGGACATGTTGCACGTCCAGCGGTTCGACCGTGCCGTCCGGCAGGGTCATGCTCAGGCCCGGTTCGTCATCGGTTTCCGCATCCTGCTGGCCCCGCAGGATGCGCGCTTTCTTGCGCTCCTCGCGGTACAGAATATAAGAGCGCGCAACCGTGTGCTGGCCCGAGCGCATCAACTCGGTTTCCACCAGGTCCTGAATCAATTCGACTTCCAGTTCCTTGCCGTCGACAGCCAGTTGCAGCGCCTTTTGCGCGACGGCAGCCGTCAGGTACGCCACGCTCGTCCGGGCGTCTTCGGGCAGCGCATGGTCTTTGTTCACGCCCAATTCTTCCTTGAACGCGCCTTCCAATGCTAGATGGATCCGGGCTTCGTTGAAGGCTTCCAGATGGCCGTCGCGTTTGCGGACGAGAAACCGCTCGGTTTCAGCGGTGGCAGCGGTGGGCAGCAGGTCAAATTGAATCTGGGTCTCGTGGGCGGTCATGAAACGGGCTTTCTCCTGAAAAGATGGCGGTTGGAAGGGAAACAACTTGGGTTCCGGGAATGAGCATTAGGTGGCGGCAGGAGACGATTTCACTGAATTTTGCCATCGCCCCCTCCACTTTGACGCGAAAGAGACTCAGGCGACGGAAGGTCTCTCGACCTCCCTCACCAGTACGACAAACCATCCGGCACCAATGGCCCGTCCCGAACAACGAGCTTCCGGGCAGACAAACACATCTTTTCGAGCAACCAGCGCCTTCCTGTCACGGTCCTAAAATTCACCGAAGGGATGCTTCAAAACCGAGTTCGAAGCCTCTCTTCCGTGAACATCCTAATTTGCGGTTTGTTGGACAACCCATACCACATGTAGGACGATCATTCAAAGAACTACCCAATAGATTGATTAAAGGGCTCTTCGCGGTCAAAACTTTTTTGCACGTTTCCGCAAGAAAAAAAGTTGTCCTCTAGGGACGGCTATTCCGCCGATTTTCGGCATCATTTATGCGTATGTGACAAATACGTCGCCGAAATTTCTCGGCAGCACGTGCGTGTCACTGGAACCCTTGCTTAGCTGCTGCCCTCGAGATACCGCGCCAGCTTGGCCGGGGCCCGGATCGGCAGGGCGCTCACCAACCGGTGCAGGTGATCAGTTGACACCGCCCCCCACACGCTGCTCACTTCCCGCGCCTGACAGAGGTCCTTCGGGTCGTCAAACTCCCCTCAGGATGACAGAACTTAAGATGCGTTTGCCCTGGGGAGCGGGCCGTTTTTCCGGATAGGCATTCGGGTGGAACAAAATCTTTGACCTCCGGCGGGAGCGGAAACAATGATGCGTTGAATGACAAAGACCCCCGCACAGCCCAAAGGCCCTTGGTTTAACCGCTTCGCCATCCGGGCGTTCACCGTCGTGCTCGGAGTGCTGATCTTCTGGCTGTTGGGATTTTTTGTCGATGACATCGCGTCGATGGAAGGGCCTAAATACGAGGATCTGGAGGCCAAGCATCTCGACAAGGGGTTGCTCGAAAGGAAGGCGTCCCAGGAGGCGCAACTCGCCGACCTCACCCGCAAGATCGAGAACCAGACGGAGCAGCAACGCCTGCTCGGCACCAGCACGCAGAATCTCCAGCAGACCATCGGCCAACTGCTGGATCTGCAAAAACAGGGTCTGGAGAAGAACGTGGCCGTCTCGGACAAAGAACAGGCCAACGTCACCAGCAGCCTGAATTTGTTCCTGGAAAACCAGAAGCGGTACCAGGAAACCAACCAGACTCTCTCCGAGACCCTGCGGCAGAAGCAGGGCATCGAGGACGAGAAGCAGAAACTGGAGCAGCAACTCGACGACCAGCGCAAGCCCGCGCGGGAAGAGTTCGAGACGCTCAGCGCGAGCCACCGGTGGAAAGTGGCCTGCCTGCAACTGGCGGTCCTGCTGCCGTTGCTGGCCATCGGCGCAGTGCTGGCCATCAAGAAACGCGGCAACCTCTATTATCCGCTGTACCTGGCATTCGGCGGCGCGGTTTTGCTGAAGGTCGGCGTCGTGGTCCACGAATTCTTCCCCAGCCGCTACTTCCATTACGTGTTGATCGGCGCACTCATCGTGGCGGTGGCACGAATGCTGATTCATTTCATCCGCGCGACGGCTTTTCCCAAGGTCCAGGCTCTGCTCAAACAAGCCCGCGAGGCTTACGAACGGTTTCTATGTCCCGTCTGTGAGTATCCCATCCGCACCGGACCGCGCCGCTTCCTTTTCTGGACCCGGCGAACCGTGAACAAATTGGTCGTGCCCAACCCGGTGCGCGAAGAGGAGGAAACGTACATTTGTCCCGCGTGCGGCACGGCGCTTTTTGAAGAGTGCGCTGCCTGTCACAAGATTCGGCACACGCTGCTGCCGCATTGTGCACACTGCGGGGTGGAAACTGAGCTGGCGGGACGGGAAGCGGTCGCTGCGCAGTGACAAATGTCGAGCGCGCACCGCTCTGCCGTGATGAACATCCTTTTCTTCTGCCACGCGGATTTTGCCTCGAACAGCATGGGGCAGATCGCGGGGTTTGCCGCCGGGCTGCGCGCGCTGGGGCATGAGTGCGCCGCGGCGATTCCGGGGGATGATCGCGCGAGTGCGGCGGCATTGGGGGAGCGGTCAGCGTTGCGGCCAGTGTTGTTCTCCGAAACGTGGGAACTGGCAGGAGAGTTTTTTCCGGACGGACGGCCTGCCGATGTGATCCATGCCTGGACGCCGCGCGACCATGTGCGGCGGGCGGTGGAGAGATGCCGTCAGGAAATGCCGGGGGCGCGGTTGGTCGTCCATCTGGAGGACAACGAGGAGCATCTGGTCGCGGCGTTCACGGGGGAGGATTATGCGAGCGTGCGGGCGTGGCCGGAGGAAAAGGTTGCGGCGCAGTTGCCGGTGCATCTGGTCCATCCCCGGGAGTACCCGAGGTTTCTGGCGGCGGCGGACGGCGTGACGGGAATCGTCGCGGCGTTGGCAGATTTTGTCCGGCCGGGGGCGCCCTTCGCCGAGTTGTGGCCGGGGGTGGACTTCGAGGTTTACCACCCGGGGCCGCCGGACGTTGGACTGCGCGCTTCGCTGGGTATCCGAGCGGACGAACGGGTGCTCGTTTATCCCGGCAACAGTCACTTTGCCAACGACCGGGAGTTACAGAGTCTATACGAGGCCGTGTTTCTGCTCAACCGGGGGGGGACGCCGTGCCGGTTGATCCGCACGGGGTTGGATACGGTGGATTTCTCCGGGCGGTTCGCGGCGGACGATCTGGCGAAATGGGTCTTGAATCTGGGGTTTGTCGAGCGGTCGCTTTTACCAGAATTGCTGCGGCTGGCGGACGTGCTCGTCCAGCCGGGCGAGGATAATGCGTTCAACCGCTACCGGCTGCCTTCCAAGCTGCCGGAGTTTCTGGCCTCGGGCCGACCGGTGGTGATGCCCCGCACAAATGTCGGGCTGCGGGTGCGCCCGGGCCGGGAGGCGCTGGTGCTGGAGACAGGCGGGGCGGAGGAGATGGCGGCCTGTTGTCGGCGCGTGTTTGCCGACGCGGGGTTGGCGCGCGAGTTGTCGGAGGGGGGGGCGTCGTTTGCGCGGCAGCATTTCGACGCAGCAGTGACTGCACGCGGGTTGGCGAGGTTTTACGAAGAATTGCGTCGCTGACGGGCGACGACGGTGCGGGGGACGTGGATGCGTTGGGCGAAGAGAAAGTCCGGCGGCGGCGCGGCGAGTTGACCCACGGTGCCCGGAGGTCGCCGTCCACGACGGAAGGTCCCGGAGGGTCTCATCGCTCCGGGGTGAAGAGAGTGGCGGGAGGAGATTGGCGTGTTTTTCGTTGACGCTGGCGATGCGCTAAGCTTTCATCGGGCGCTTTCGACTCTCATCCTGATCACCCCACTTCGTCCAACATGGACGGCCGATGATCCTGCGCCCTCACTGAATCTGAAAAAACTCGATACAGCTACTTTCAACCGGGAGGTCGATTCGGACTGCATCGGCGGAGACCTGCGTCGGCGTGACAACTCGCCGATGAACGGAGGCCGGGCCAAAGTCCGGGGAGCGGTCGTTGGCGAGTATCGGGTGACCCGGACTCATTGCTCCGCCGATTCCTGATCTCAGAGCACCCCCCCCCTCCCTTCGTCTTTCTTTCCCATGATTTATTCCAATGACTGGGCCGTTGTCATCCCGATGGCCAACGAAGCGCCGGATTTCGAGGCGTTCATGGGGGTGCTTCGACCCGTGCTCGACCGCCTGGGCAGCGGCACGGTGTATTTCATCGTGGACAATGCTTCCAAGGACAACACCCGCGAACTCTGCGAGGGGGCGTCCGCGCAAGATTCGCGGTTCGTGACGGTCTGGGCCCCGGAGAACAAGAACGTCGTGGACGCCTACATGAAGGGCTTCCGCGTCGCCTACGACGCAGGCCATGAAATCATCATCGAGATGGACGGCGGCCTGAGCCACGATCCCCGGGCGCTGCCGATGTTCCTGCGCGTGCTCAACGAGGGGAACGAGTGCGCCTTCGGCAGCCGGTTCTGCAACGGTGGGTCGATGGCGGATAGTCCGATCAAGCGGCGGCTGCTTTCGCGCACCGGCACGTTTTTGAGCAACTGGCTGTTGGGCACCAAGCTGGACGACGCGACCAGCGGGTTCCAGGGGTTTCACCGCAACGTCGTCGGGACGCTGTTGGATTATCCGCTGCGTTCCAAGGCGCATTTCTACCAGACGGAACTGCGCTACCTGATGCGCAAACATCGTTACGCCGAGGTGCCGATCCATTATCGCGCCCCATCCAACTCCGTTTCGCAGAAGGCCATTCGCAACTCGCTGGAAACGTTGAAATATTATTTCGGCCAGCGGGTCAGGGGACGGGCAATCAGTCTCTGACCATCGCTTCGACGGATCACCCCGTTTTGCCAGGTTCATCCAGCAACCGCGTTCCCTGCATCCGTCACGCGGATGGGAGTATTGGCGGTTCGTTTCCAGGCCGTGATAACGCCGGTCGTGCCAGTGATCGTTCGCTGAACCGCCCTTGCCGGATCAAGCCTTTGCTTGCGCCAAATTGGAAGGTCCTTCGGCTCGTTACACTCGCTCAGGATGACAGACTGGGAGGAAAGATAACGCAGGAACGCCACCGGAAAAAGGCATCTTCAACCTCGGTCGTCCTGAGCGAAGCGAGGCACGAGCGCAGTCGAAGGACCTCTCTATGATCTGCCCGACTGACTTTTGGGATGATCGTCCCCGGGTGGAAAACGGGTCCCTTACCGAGAGGTCCTTCGGGTCGTCAAACTCCCCTCAGGATGACAGAAATTTTTAGCGGCGTTTGGCCTGAAGAGCCCCACAGCACTGGAGTCATTCGAGTCACTCGTCGCGTCCGGGTCACCGCCGGGTCCGTCGATTCCGGCCATCGGAAGACGGCGGCGGAACGTCGGCAGACAGTCGGGCCACTGCGCACGGAATTATTCCGATAAATCCTCCCTTCAAAGCGCGTCCGAATGGGATAGGATGAGACCGAAAACCCTCCCTCTGTTCTCCGCGCTGCTGCTTGGCGCGGCTGCCGCCCTCCCCCTCCAAGCGCAGGACACCCCCGCCCCCGCCGGTGCGAAAGGCAAACCCATCACGGAAGTCGCGCACTTCCAGGACTATCAGGTCACCGGCGTCGCCGTGTCGAAGACCGGCCAGCTTTACGCGAACTTTCCGCGCTGGTCGAACGACTACAAGTACGCCGTCGCCGAGGTCGGCAAGGACAGCGCCCTGACCCCCTTCCCGGACGAAACCTGGAACTCTTGGAGGGACAAGGACCCGGACGTGGCGGACAAATGGGTCTGCGTGCAGAGCATCGTGGTGGACGACACCGGCGCGCTCTGGGTGCTCGACACCGGCAATCCCGGCATGAACGGCACGCTCGCCGGGGCGCCCAAGCTGGTGAAGTTCGACCTCGAAACGAAGAAGGTCATCCAGAAAATTCCCTTCGGCGCGGACATTTGCCCGGCCAAAAGTTACCTGAACGACGTGCGTTTCGACACGACCCGGCAGGTCGCTTACATCACGGAAAGCGGCGTGGGCAGCATCGTGGTGGTCGATCTGAAAAGTGGCAAGGCCCGCCGCACGCTGGTCGAAGACAAGTCAACCCTCGTCGATAAAAACGTCGATCTGACGATCAACGGCAAGGAAGTCATGACCGCCGAGAAGCAGAAACCCAAATTCAACGCGGACGGCATCGCCCTCTCGGCGGACAACGCGTACCTCTATTATCAGGCGATCCTGAGCGGTAAGCTGTACCGGGTCGCCACGGCCAAGTTGCTCGACGAAAACCTCAGCAAAGGCGACCTGAGCAAGGCGGTGGAAACGGTCGGCGATAGCTTCCCGGTGGACGGCATCTGGCTGGCCAAGGATGGCTACCTCTACCTGAGCGACCTGCGCGGCGGGGCAATCCAGCGCCGCAAGGTGCCGGACGGAAAGGTGGAACTCGTCGCGGCGGACCCGCGCATCGAATGGCCGGATTCGTTCGCCGAAGGACCGGACGGCGCGATTTACTTCTCGTGTTCGCACATCCATCATTCGCCGCAGTACAACGGGGGCAGGAGCGCCCGCACGATGCCGTACACCATCTTCAAGGTCATGCCCTGATCTGAATCACCGGTCACTGTCCTGGAAACAAACTGCGGGCGGCTTTCGAAGACGAAAGCCGCCCGTTCCGTTTATCCCGACTGCTCCGCCGCCCAATCGAGAAACGACGAATAACGCGGCTGCCAACCCAGGGCCCGCAAACGCGCGTTGCTTACGCGCTTGCTCGTCCAGCCCCGCTTGCGGTTCCGATCCTCCGGTCCACCGGGCGGCAATGGCCGCCCGAAACGCTCGGCCAGCGCGCGGTAAAGCTCTAACTGCGTCAGGTGCGTGTCATCGGCGACATTGTAGACTCCTGGCGGCGCATCCGCCTGCGCGAGCCGGAACAACGCCGCCGCTGCGTCGTCGCGGTGAATCTGGTTGATCCAGCGGGCACCATCACCCTCGACCACCGCCTCGCCCGTGAGGAATTTCTTCAGCAAAACCGATCTCCCCGGTCCGTAAATGCCCGCCAGACGCGCCACCGTGCCGCCAACCGCTGCCAGCACCACCGTCTCCGTCTCGCGCAGGATGCGGCTAGTCTCACGCTCCGGGATCGCCGGGCTGGCTTCATCAACGGTGGACCCGTCCACTTGGGCGTAGACGCTGGTGCTGCCTGTGTACACAAACCGCGCTGGCTGGAACGCCGCCAACAAATTTCGCGCGCCCTCCAGGTACACGCGGCGGTATTGTTCCGGTCCCCCGCCCCGGCCCGAAGAGACGCAGTCCACCAGGGCATCGAGTTTCCCCCCGCCAGGAAAACTGCGGGCGGCTTCCTGCACGCGCCCGGGATCGGTGATGTCGTGCGCCGCGACCGGATAAGGTTTCTCCGTGCTCAGACGGGCGGCGGATTCCTCGGAGTGCGTCCACCCGGTGACCTCCCAACCGGCGGCGTGGAAAAGATCGGCGGCAGCCTCCCCGACAAAACCGCAACCGACGACAAGGACACGTGGCATAGGATTCTGGAGTTGTGGGGCGGCCGCTCCGGTTGCCAACGAATGGCGCCCGGAGACAAATTCGGAAGCGTGGTTGCAAAGATTACAGACCGCGTCTCGTGGTGGCAACCGGAGCGGTCGCCCTACATTTTCCAGACTCGACCACCCATCCCCGCGACACAAGCTTTACAGACCCGCCGCCTTTTGCCCATGCTGGGGACAATCATGCTGGCAAAGGTTTATTCGGCGGCGGTGTTCGGGGTGGAGGCCTACAAGGTGGAAGTCGAGGTCAACACCAGCGGCGGCAAACCCGTCGTCGTGGTCGTCGGCCTGCCGGATGTCGCCGTCAAGGAAAGCCGCGACCGGGTGATTACCGCCGTTGCGAACAGCGGCTACCGCTGGCCGCGGGGCAGAACTACCGTCAATCTCGCCCCCGCCGACGTGAGAAAGGAAGGCCCCAGCTTTGACCTGCCCATCGCCGTCGGCATGGTCGCCGCCGAGGAGGAAGTGGATCTCGTCAATCTGGACGATTGCCTGCTCGTCGGCGAACTCGCGCTCACCGGGGCCGTCCGCCCGGTGCGCGGCTGCCTCAACATCGCCACGGAGGCTCGCAAATGGGGCAAACGCCGCATCTTCGTCCCGGCGGACAACGTGCAGGAAGCCGCCGTTTTCCACGATCTCCAGGTGTACGGCGTCCATTCCCTGCGCGAAACCTTCGAGTTCCTGCGCGGGGGACCCGACGCGCCGCCGCTCCAGCCCGCGCCGGTTAACATCGACGCCATTTTCGCCGCCACGCAGCACCATGAGGTCGATTTCAGCGAGATCAAGGGCCAGTACGACGCCCGCCGCGCGTTGGAGATCGCCGTCGCGGGCGCGCACAACGTCCTCATGATCGGCCCGCCCGGCAGCGGCAAGAGCATGATGGCCAAGCGTTTGCCGAGCATCCTGCCGCCGCTTACTTTGGAAGAAGCGCTCGAAACCACGAAAATCCACAGCGTCGCCGGATTGCTCAACGGCAAACATGGACTCGTCTCGATCCCGCCCTTTGCGGCCCCCCATGCTTCGATTTCCGACGCCGGACTACTCGGCGGCTCGAATCAACCCTCTCCGGGCGAAATCAGCGCGTGTCACCACGGCGTCCTTTTTCTGGACGAACTCCCCGAGTTTCGCCGCAGCGCCCTGGAATCGCTCCGCCAACCTCTGGAAGACCATCAGATCACCATCAGCCGAGCGGCGGGCACCATGACTTTTCCCGCTTCCTTCATGCTGGTGGCCGCGATGAATCCCTGCCCCTGCGGCTACCACGGTTCCCTGCAAAAGCGCTGCCGTTGCAGCCCGCTACAGGTGCAGAAATACCGCGAGCGCATCAGCGGCCCTCTGCTCGACCGCATCGACCTGCACGTCGAGGTCGCCGCCATCAAGTACGACCACCTCTCCAGCCAGACGCCCGCCGAGGATTCCGCCGCTATCCGCGAGCGCGTGGTCGCGGCCCGCGCGGTCCAGCACCGTCGCAACGGCGCGACCAATGCGCGGCTCGCGCCCAGGGGCATCCGCGCCCACTGCAAGCTGGACAGCAGCGGCACGGAAATGCTCAAGCTCGCCACGAGCGAACTCAACCTTTCCGCCCGCGCCTACGACCGCATCCTCAAGGTGTCGCGCACCATCGCCGACCTCGCGGACAGCGCCTCCATCCAGCCCGAGCATCTTGGCGAGGCGATCCAGTACCGCACCCTCGACCGGGGACACTAAACCTCCGGCAAAAGTCCGCAGATTTCGCAGATTTTCGCCGATGACCAGCAGAGGGACCGCTTGAGTTGCCTTGTCCTGCCTCCCATCGGCGGAAATCTGCGAAATCTGCGGACGATTTCCGATTTTTGCCGGAAGTCTACTGATGAAAGTCGGAAGTCGGAAGATCGGCCAGGACTGACCCATCAAGATTTCAGGCGGCTATCCAGATAGCTGGAGTTGCAGGCGGGGCGGCGATGCGTCCATGACCTTCCTCAGCGGAACCCGTCACCCGACAACTGGCGGTGCAGCCACGCCCACGCGGGCGGGATGAGGAAAACCGAGATAGCCGCGTCGATGAGTAACCCCAATGCGCAGGTTTGCCCGAGGCTCGCCAGCCCCGCGTGGTTGGCCCAACTGATCGTCCCGAACCCCGCCGAGGCCGAACACGCGCACAGGCACACCACCAGCGAAATCTCCCGCCGCGCCGCCGATACATCGCCGTGATTCCGCCGCAAGGCCAACAGCAGGAGGATGCTGTAATCCGTGCCGGTGCCGAGCAGCAGCAACAGCGCGGCGAGGTTAAACACGTTCCACTTCAAGCCGAGCAGCGACATCGCGCCCAGCAGGCACACGAACACCAACGCCGTCGCGCCCACGAAGATCGCTAGCGCGCGCACCTCGCGGAACGCCAGCGCGAGCAACCCGAGCACGACCACCGCGATGCCGATCATCGCCCCTGCGAACTCGCGCGGGATGACGTGCCGCAGTTCCGTCGTGAGCAGCGGCCAGCCCGTCAGATAAATCCCCTCGCCCGTCACGGCCTGGTCAAGCGCCTCCTCGCGGCCCGCCACCGGCTGGGCGAATCCCAGGGCGTGCCATTTACCGTCGGCCTGTTTGGCCAGGCGGCGCAAGATCCAGCGGCTCGCATCGTTGTCGGGCCAGATTGGCGCGGGTTTGTCTGACCACGCCGCGATTTGACGGAGGACGTTCTCGGTCAGCGTGAAGGCTTCCGCTGTAAACCCGGCGTCCAGCACGCTTTGCTTGAGACGTGGAAGGTGTTCCACCAGCGAGCGCAAAACCGGGAGGTTCGCCTGTTGATTGGCGGCGTTCGGCCACAGCATCAACGCCGTGCGGAAACTGCGGATTTCCCCGCGCTTCTGCGCGGCGGCAAGTTGCGTTTCGGCGGCGACGAGCCGGGCGCGGACGGTTTCCACGCTGTCGCCTTCCACGACGAGGCTCAGGGGTTCGCCCTCGCCGTTGAGCAATTTTTCCGAGATACGGTCTAGCGCGGTGTAAGCCTCGCTGCGGCGCGGTTGCAGCGGCTTGGCCGAGAAATCCGTCTTGGGCAGTCCTTTCACCGCGAGGGTTCCGAGGAATCCGGCCACCATCGCCAAGGTGAGCCACGCGCCGACGCGGTTGAATCCTTCGGAAGTAACCAGCCGTTCCACGCCGGATGCCGTGTGTCCGCCCACGCGCTGGTGGCGGCGCAGCGTCAGCGGGGCGAACACCGTCAGCATTACCACGGCCCCGACGATCACGCCGATCCCCACCAGATTACCCAACTGCGACAACCCCGGCAGGCTGCTCACATTGAGCGCGAAGAACGCGGCGGCGGTCGTCCCGGCGGTCCAGACGATGTAGCTCAAACATTGGGTCTGTAGCTCGCGCAGGCTGCCGGTGTGTCGTTGCGACCGCTGGTAAATAAAGTAGCCGTAGTCCACGCACAGCCCGATCATGATGGCCGCGCAGCCAACGCCGATCACCGTCAGTTGGTCGAAGAACAACCCCGCGATGGCCAGCGTCAGGACGAAGATCAGCAGCAGCATTCCCTGGAGTTCCAGCAGCGGCCAGCCGCGCCGGTAACACACCCAGAAAATCAGCGCGATGATGAGCAGCGTCACGATCCCGGAGGATTGCATGTCGCTCTGCATACTCGACGAGATGGATGCCACGAACGCCGGTTCGCCGGTGAAGCCCAGCTTGCAGCCGTTCCTGCCCTGCCACGGGGCCGTCGCACGGTGGATTTGTTCGATCCATTTGCCCGCGTCCTGGTAGTTGTCGAACGGCTTGGCCGCCTGCACGTAAATCAGGTGGAACGTGCCGTCCGCCGAGGCGAATTCCGATTGCTGCGCGCCCGACGCCAGCGCCGTCGCGGCGAGCGGTCCGGCGAGGTCGTAGGGATCGTAACTCAGCAATCCGATCTCCTGCGGCGACACGGAATCGGACAGCTTTTCCAGTGTCGCCTGCAAGGTGGCTTTCGCCTGTTCCGGCGAGACCCGCGCCACCAAACTTTGCACATCCGCCGGGGGTTGGTTGATGGCCAAAAAGGCCAGCAGTTCCGTCAACTGCGCGGGATTTTTTTCCCACGGCGGGCGGGCAACGGCGCGTTTGACCTCGCCGGTCATGCCGCCAAGTTTCGCGGCGATCTCGTCCGCCGCTTTTTCCGCCGCCTGCGCGTCCGGTGCTTCGACGGTGACGATCAATTCATCCGGCTGCGAGAAATACTTCAGGAAGCGCGAAAGCCCCTGCACCTGCCGCAGCCCCGTGGGCAGCAGCCGCAGGATGTCCACGTTGAAGGAGATGCGCGAAAAGCCGAGCACGACGCACGCGAGCAGCGCCGCGCCCGCCGCGATTTTCCAGACGCGTGGAAGATGAAACATGGACGAAAAATTAGTCAGTAAAAGGTGGATCGGCAAAAGGTGGACGGCGACCTCCGGGCGCCGTTAGCGCGGCCTGCCGCCTGACCGCTCGGCATTACTATCGGAAGATTCAGGGCGGTGATGGCTACCATGCGTAGCCAACGGCGCCCGGAGGTCGCCATCCACCTCGGAATCCCTTCAGCCCGGGTTCAATTCTTCGCATCGACCACCTCGTACCCGGTGAGATCGTAGTCGAACACGCCCGCGTCCAGCTTGGCGTTGAAGCGGACGTTGGAAAAATCGTTGCGCATCATGGAACCATCGCGGGTGCGCACCTCGAACGCGATGAGGTAGCCGGTAGCGGTGTCGAAATCCATCTTCAAGACATCCAGAAATTTCTGGGTTTGCTGGTCGCGCGGCTGGAGTTCGACGTGGCAGTGGGTGCCCTCCACGCTGATGGCCTGCACCTGGAACTGACGGTTGAAATCCTCGAAATTCTTCGCCAGCGGAAAGTTCATCATGGGCAGCGAGTTCGTGCCGCCCGGCTGGCCGAG
This sequence comes from PVC group bacterium, assembly GCA_903642295.1. Classification (GTDB taxonomy): domain Bacteria; phylum Verrucomicrobiota; class Verrucomicrobiia; order Chthoniobacterales; family SZAS-18; genus CAHJWO01. The sequence goes on from CAHJWO010000041.1 coordinate 17,899, forward strand.
TTCGGCGGCGGCGAGGCGTTGCGCGCGCTTCTTGGTGGGTTGAATGAGATAGGCGCTGTCCCCCTTGCGCAGGACAACCGTCTTGGCGGGATTCCCCACCTCCCAGCGGAACGACTGCGGCGCGCTGAAATAAATATGCCCCGGGCTGGCCAGCGGGTCCTTCAACGCCTTGAAGCTGCGCGTCTGGGTAAAATCCGCCTGGACGGTCCGCACGTCGCTCTGCCGGGTGATCCACTTCTTCAGCGGCGCAAGGTCCAGAGAGTCCGCCGCGAACGCCGGAGACGTGACGAGGAGTGAAAGCAGGATCAACAACGAGCGCATAAATGGAGGGAAAGCTGGCTTCTCCCGTACCACCGGAACCGCGCCTTTTCCATCGGTTTTCCAAAGAGATAGATCGGGGTTTCCCCGACAGTCCGCGCCGGGCAAAACCTGACAAAAATTCCCAACACTTTGCCTGCGAACCACCCGCATCCGCCGTAAGGTGCCGACTCTTTTCCGCCACGGCGGACCTTCATGAACGAACCGACCAACACGCCCGGCGCGCCCAGCCCCCGGCTCGATCCCGAATTCGCCACCCCCGTCCCGCCCGCCGACCGCTACGCCGTCCTGCAAATCCGCGATTTCCGGCTCTATCTCACGGGGCGCTTCATCGCCTCCTTCGGTCAGCAGATGCTCGGCACGGCGGTCGGCTGGGAACTCTACGAACGCACCCACTCCACGCTGGCCCTGGGGTTCGTCGGCCTCTCGCAAATCCTGCCGCTGCTGCTGCTGACCCTCCCCGCCGGCCACATCGCCGACCAGCGCGACCGCCGCACCATCATGGTCTGGATGGAAGTTCTCATCGCCGCCGGCTGCCTCGGCCTGACGCTGGTTTCCTGGTTTCACGCGCCCGTCTTCTGGACCTACGCGTTCCTGGTGGTCGGCGCGGTGGCGCGCTCGTTTCTCTGGCCCGCCAGCAGCGCGTTTTTGCCGCAGATCGTCCCGCGCTCGGAATTGGCGGGGGCGATCACCTGGAACAGCGGCAGCTTCCAGATCAGCGCCGCGCTCGGGCCGGCCGTGGGCGGCGTGGCCATCGCGTTGACGCACACCGCGAGCGTCGTCTATGCCTTCAACGTGGCCGCCGCGCTGGCTTGCGCGGGGTTGCTGTGGATCGTCCACACACGGCCCGACAGCCCGGCCAAGCCGCAGAAGATGAGCATCCGCAACCTCGGCGCGGGGCTGCGGTTCGTCTTCGCCACCCCCATTATTCTGGCGACGATCACCCTCGATCTCTTCGCCGTGCTGCTGGGCGGGGCCACCGCCCTGATGCCGGTTTACGCGCGCGACATCCTGCACGTCGGTGCGGACGGCCTGGGCTGCCTCCAGGGTGCGCTGCCCATCGGCTCGGCCTGCATGGCCTTCGCGCTGGCGCACCGCGCGCCGATGCAGCACGCGGGCCGCTCGCTGCTGCTGGCGGTGGCGGGATTCGGTCTGGCGACGATCATCTTCGGGCTCTCGCACTCTTTCTGGCTGTCGCTGGCGATGATGTTCGCGTGCGGCGCGTTGGACAATATCAGCGTCGTCGTCCGTCAAACTCTGGTGCAAATCCTCACGCCCGACGAACTGCGCGGACGCGTCAGCGCGATCAACATGCTCTTCATCGGCACGTCCAACGAGTTCGGCGAATTCGAGTCGGGCCTCGTGGCAAACTGGTTCGGCCCGATGATCGCCGTCGTCGGCGGCGGGATCGGCACGATCCTGGTCGTCGCCGCCACCGCCTTCATCTGGCCCAGCCTGCGCGATTTCGGCCGGCTGGACGGCAGCGACAACCCGCCGCCGATCCCTGCTTCCACGACCTAAGCGGGCATGGAAGTCGTCGCGGCAATGTCCGCTTCGGCGGAACTGCCCTCGCCTTGGAGGTAGGACTTGCCCCGGTAGAAACTGGCGACCACCACGAATAGACACGCGGTCACGAACATAAACGCCGCGAAGAAGTGGAAGAATTGCAGGTCCGTCAGGCGCGTGCTTCCGTCCGCTTTGGCGTCCCAGGAGTTGAACTTCGCATCGAACGCGTTCCCTGCCGACACGGCAAACAGCCACAGCGCCATCACCGCGCTCTTCATGCTGGCGGGCGCCTGGGTGTAGGAAAATTCGAGGCCGGTGATGGAGACCATCGCCTCGCCCAGCGTGATGATGACATAAGCCAAGAACTGCCAGTTCACGTTGGGCTTGCCGCCCGCATCGATCATCTGCTGGATGTGCGCGATCACCACGAACGACGCCGCCGTGATGAAAAGGCCGATGCCGATTTTGCGCAGAGGGGTCAGCGTAAAAACTTTGTCAATCGCCGGATAAATGACGTAATTCACCAGCGGAATGAAAAGCAGAATCAGCACCGGGTTAGCGGTCTGCACCTGCCCGGCGGAGAGCGTCAGCCCCATGCCCGCATGGAAGTGGAACGGCGCAAACCCGATGTCCAGCCACGGCAGCCACGGGACCGACAAATCCATCTTCGCGGCCTGGAGGGTCCATTCGACGCCGTTGCTCTGGTCCCACAAGGCCCAGAAAACGATGATGAAAACATAAACGGAGCAGAGTCGGCCCAGCGCGCCGAGACCCTCCCGGCTGAACGTCGTTTTCAGAAAGCCCAGCCCCGCCGGTGGGACGTGGACAAACTTCTTTCGCCCGAGCCAGAACGAAATGGTAGCGAGCACCATCGCAATGCCCGGAATACCGAAAGCCCAATGGGGATGATTATGCTCCAGCAAATACGGACAGAGGAGCGACGAAATGAAAGACCCCGCGTTGATGGAAAAGTAAAACCAACCGAACACCTTCGACAGCAGGTGTTTGTTCGACGGGCCGAACTGATCGCCGACGTTCGCGGAGACACACGGCTTGATGCCGCCCGCACCCAGACAAATCAGCAAGAGACCGATGGCTAGGCCGTGCCGGGTATCGTTGATCGCCAGCGCGAAATGACCGAAGCAATAAACGATGGAAAGCCAGAGGATCGTCCGATATTTCCCGATCAGTCCGTCGGACAGCAGTGCGCCGAAGATCGGCAGGAAGTACACTCCGAAGACGAACCAATGTGTGTACGCATCGGCATCGTGCTCGCTCATGGGGTCAGGCGCACCCGTGCTGGTGATCAGGTACTTGGCCATGAACAGCGCCAGGATGGACTTCATCCCGTAGAACGAAAACCGCTCGGCGGCCTCGTTCCCGACGATGTACGGCACCCCCGGCGGCATCCCGGTTTCCGTCTGCGACGGCGCGGTGCGGTACCCGGAAGTGGACGAAAGAGGAAGGTCGGAACTCATGGAGATGGCAGCGGAAATGGGTCAAAGGCGCACCGCGCCCGCCCGACCTTTACCAGAGAACCGCCCCCCGATGCTACCAGCAGTTTGCCAAAACCTGCTTTTTCA
>CAHJWO010000042.1 GCA_903642295.1 PVC group bacterium
CTGGCGACCTGGCTGCTGGCACTGAGCTTCGGGTTGATCGAACTGAACTGGGTGCCGGGTGGGACGACGAACTGGCGCATGTTCACGTACCAGAGCATGGCGGCGGTGGGCAGCGGGCTGATCACGGCGGTGTTGATCAGCGGGATTTTGCCCGCGCTGGAGCAGACGTTTGGATTCACGACGGCGATGTCGTGGCTGGAGCTGACGGACTTGAACCATCCGATGTTGATGCGGTTGTCGCTGGATGCGCCCGGGACGTATGAGCACAGCCAGGCGGTGGCGCGGCTGGCGGAGGCGGCGGCGGAACGTATCGGCGCGAACGCCAGCATGTGCCGGACGTGCGCGTATTTTCACGACATCGGGAAATTGGTGAAGCCCGAATATTTTACCGAGAACATGCGTAGCGAGCGCAATCCGCACGATGACCTCGCGCCGACGATGAGCGCGCTGGTGTTGATCGCGCACGTGAAGGAGGGCGTCGATCTGGCGCTCAAACACAATCTGAATCCGGCCATCGTCGATGTGATCCAGCAGCACCACGGAAATTCCGTGGTGCGTTATTTTTATAACCGGGCGATGCGGCAGCGCGAGGCGGCGTTGGCGGAACTGGCGGCGACCGGTGGGAACGAGGACGATGTTCCCGAGGTATTGGAGGAAAATTTCCGATACAGCGGGCCGCTGCCGCAAACGAAGGAGAGCGCCATCATCAGCCTGGCGGATGCCGTCGAGAGCGCGTCGCGAAGCCTGGAGAAGCCGTCACCGCAACGGATCGAGGAACTGGTGAACGACCTCGTGGATGAGCGGGTGGCGGATCACCAGTTGAACGAGTGCGATCTGACGTTCCACGAGTTACGCCAGGTGGTGGAAAGCTTTTGTTTTACCCTCAATAGCATGTTGCATCGGCGGGTGGCTTATCCGAAAAAACTGACTGTGCCGACGACGGTGGGATTGGCGCCGGAGAGAGCGAACGGCAGGGAGAAGGAGCGCGAGCGTGAAAAGGCGCGGGACCTGGCTCCGGCGGCGGTCCGGGCGTCGGCGTGAGCGTGGCGGAGCGGAGCGGAGACAGCCGGGATCGGGGACCGGCGATTTCTGTCGGCAATAAACAACGGGCCGTCGCGCTGGATTCGAGGCGGCTGCGGGAATTGGCGGCGGCAGGGGTGCCGTTATGTTTGGGGTACCCGGGGCGGAGCAACGCGGTGTTGCCCGGATTAGAGGAAGTGGAAGTGTCGCTGGTCTCGGACCGCGTGATCGCGCAGGTGCACCGGCGGTTCATGCAGATTCCGGGCGCGACGGACGTGATCACGTTCGCGCACGGGGAAATTGTGGTCAGCGCGACGACGGCGGCAAGGGAAGCCAGGGAGCGCGCGGAGCCGGTGGGGAGGGAAGTATTACGGTATGTCGTGCATGGCTTGTTGCACTTGAACGGACACGAAGATGCAGAAACGGGAGAAGCGACGGCGATGTGGGAGGCGCAGGAAGCCGTGGTGGAGCAGTTGTGGCCAAAGGAGGGTTAATCCCACGGCTGGCATGGATGGCAAGCAACCTCCCCTTTTTCTCTCTTGTCACACTGGATGATCTAGAACATCGTTTTGCGAATAAGTCCAACCGGCTGCCGAGATCGGTCAATTTCCAGGTGTAGTCCGGTGAGTTCCGGCTTTCCGGCGGACGATTCAGACCACGCTATCGGCGCCGTGCTTCCCCAGTTGAATCCCGCATTTTCTCTTTCAACCATGTTCTCCCGCCTCGTTCGCTCCCCGGCCACCCTTCTGTTCGTCGCGGCGCTTGGCCTCGGGCCCACGGCGGCTCGCGCGCAGAACGATTCCTTCAAAAAGGACGAGCGCGGTCCCATTGATCTCCACAAACAAAAGACGCTTTACGTGGTGCCCTACGCGCACCTGGATACCCAGTGGCGCTGGAGCTATCCGCAGGTCATCCGCGAGTTTCTCGCCAACACGCTGCACGACAACTTCAAACTCATCGATAAATACCCCAATTACGTTTTTAATTTCTCGGGTTCGCGGCGCTACGAGATGATGCGCGAATATTATCCGCAGGATTGGGAGCGTTTGAAGGGCTACATCAAGGCCGGGCGCTGGTTTCCGTGCGGTTCGTCGGTGGACGAGGGCGATGCCAACGTGCCGGGGCTGGAATCGATGGTGCGCCACGTCCTCTACGGCAACCATTATTTCCGGCGCGAGTTCGGCGTTGCCAGCGACGAATTCATGCTGCCGGACTGCTTCGGCTTCCCCGCTTCGCTGCCGACGATCCTGGCCCACTGCGGCATCAAGGGATTTTCCACCCAGAAGTTGACCTGGGGCTCGGCGATCGGCATTCCCTTCAAGGTGGGCAACTGGATCGGGCCGGACGGCAGCGTCATGCCTGCCGCGCTGGACCCGGGCAGCTACAGTGGCGGCGTCAACGAAGACCTCAGTCAAAACAAAGGCTGGCTCACGCGGATCGAGCGCACGGGCGCGCAGAGCGGCATCTTCGCCGACTACCACTATTATGGGACAGGTGACCGCGGTGGCTCGCCGGACGAGAAGTCCGTGGCGATGATGGAACGCAGCGTCGCCGGGACGGGGCCGGTGCGGGTGGTGTCCGCCAACGCGCAGCAGATGTTCCTCGATCTGCCCGCCGCCGACCGCGCCAAGCTGCCGACCTACAAGGGCGAATTGCTGCTCACGGAACACAGCTCCGGGTCGGTTACTTCGCAGGCGTACATGAAACGCTGGAACCGGAAGAATGAACTGCTGGCCGATGCCGCCGAGCGCGCCGCCGTCGCCGCCAACTGGCTGGGTGCCGCGCCGTACCCGACCAGGAAACTTTACGACGCCTGGGACCTCACGCTCGGCTCGCAGATGCACGACATGCTGCCGGGTACGTCGCTGCCGAAGGCCTACGAATACTGCTGGAACGATGACGCGCTCTCGGCCAACCAGTTCGCCGCCGTGGCGGAGGACTCCGTGGGGAGCGTGGTCGCCGCGTTGGATACCCGGACACCGGGCGGCGGCAGCCCGCTGGTAGTTTATAACCCGCTTTCCGTCGCCCGTGAGGACCTGGCCGAGGCCAGCATTCCCGGCGCGGACCCCGCCGCCGGCGTGCAGGTCCTGGGACCCGACGGCAAGGCTGTTCCCGCGCAGGTGATCCGCCGCGCCAATGGCAAGATCGACTTTCTCTTCCTGGCCAGCGTGGGTCCGGTGAGTTTCACGACCTATGAGGCCAAGGCCACCCCGGCGGTAGGGCGGGAAGACTCGCGGAGTTCCACCCTGCGTGCCACCAACCGCAGTCTGGAAAACGCGCGTTACCGCGTGACCGTCAACGACGCGGGCGACATCGGCTCGATCTTCGACAAAACCGCGAAGCGCGAACTGCTGACGGCGCCGATGCGGTTGGAGTTTCATCAGGAGAACCCGTCGCAGTTTCCCGCCTGGAACATGGATTGGACCGACCGTCAGAAACCCGCGCGTGGGTACGTGGATGGCCCGGCGACGATCCGCGTCGTGGAGGAAGGTCCCGTGCGGGTCGCGCTGGAGATCGAGCGTCGGGCGGAAGGCTCGCGCTTTGTCAGCCGGGTCTCGCTGGGAGCGGGAGCGGCGGGTGACGCGGTGGAGTTTCACGACCAAATCGATTGGGGCACGCGCGAAGCCTGCCTCAAGGTCGCCCTTCCCCTGACGGTGAGCAATCCGCTCGCCGCCTACGACGACAAAGTGGGCGCGACCGTGCGCGGCAACAACGACCCGAAGAAGTACGAAGTCCCGCAACACGAGTGGCTCGACCTGACCGACCGGGACGGCTCCTACGGGGTCAGCGTGCTCAACGACTGCAAATTCGGCTCCGACAAGCCCGACGATCACACCGTCCGGCTGACGCTCCTTTACACGCCGGGCGCGCGCGATTACCAGGATCAGGCGACGCAGGATTTCGGGCGGCACGATATGGCCTACGCCGTCGTCGGCCATGCGAAGGGTTGGCAGGAGGGCGGGACCGTGGCGCGCGGTCATCGGTTCAATCAACCCCTGCGTGTTTTCCAGGTTCCGGTTGCTCACCCCGGCCCGCTGGGCCGGGCGTTCTCGCTGGCGTCGGTGGATAATCCGCAGGTGGAAATCGTCGCCATTAAAAAAGCGGAGGACAGCGACGAAACCATCGTAAGGCTGCGCGAACTCGCCGGGCAGACACCCCAGGCGGCCCGCTTGAAATTCGCCGTGCCGATCCTCGCGGCGCGGGAGGTGGACGGGCAGGAACGGGGGGTGACGAATCCCGTCGGGGCGTCTCTGCGTGAAGGCCAGGTGCTGGCCCAGATGGCGCCGTACAGCGTGCGCGCGTTTGCTCTGAAACTCGGTGCACCGCCCGCCCGGGTCGCGCCCTCGACGGGGACGCCGGTCGCCTTGCCTTTCGACGAGGACGTTGCCAGCGCGCGCGCCAATCGCCTGGATGGCAATTTCGACGGCGAAGGGCGCACGTTCCCCGCCGAAATGTGGCCGGGGACGGTGGTCAGTGAAGGCGTGCCCTTCAAGCTCGGGCCGACCGCCGACGGCCAGAAGAACGCGCTCGGGTGCCGTGGACAGAGCATTTCCTTGCCGGCGGGGGATTTTGACCGCGTGATGCTCCTGGCCGCTGCCACCAACGGAGACAAGCCGGTCGTCTTCAAGTTCACCGGCGACGCCCCCGCCGAACCGGCGGAAGGCAAGGCCACCGTGCAGGATTGGGGCGGCTACATCGGGCAGTGGGACAACCGGCTGTGGAAAGGCAAGGTCGCCGAACTCACCTACGGCTGGGACAATTCGCTCGACGGCCTCGTGCCCGGCTTCGTCAAGACCGCCCCCGTGGCGTGGTACGCCTCGCACCGCCACGAGCGCGGCGGCGACGGCTTCTATGAATACTGCTACCTGTTCAAGTACGAGTTCGATCTGCCCAGGGGCGCGCGGACTCTCGTGTTACCCAACGTGCCCGATGCGCGCGTCTTTGCCGTGACGATGGTGAAGAGCGGACACGGCCCAACGCCTGCCGCCCGCCCGTTGTACGACACGTTCGCCGACCACCAGTCAACCGCACCGGAGAATTTTCTGCCCGTGCCGGGCAAATACAACGACACGGTGCAAGCGTCGGTTGCTGCGCCTCTTTATTGGCAGGGAGACAACTTCCGTTATACCCTCGACGGCTCGGAGCCGACGGCGGCGTCGCCCCGGTACACGGGACCGATCACCCTGCACGCCAGCGCCTCGCTCAAGGTGCGCGCGTTCCTGCCTGGCCAGCCCGGCGGCGGCCCGGTGGGGACGGCGCGTTATGAGATCGACGACCGCACCCCGCCCGCGCTGCGCTCGGCGGAAGGCAGCACGCTGACGCCCGAAATGCGGGTTACTTTCTCCGAACCGCTGGACCCCGCTTCCGCCACCACGACGGGTAACTACCGCCTCGAGCCGGCGGACGCAGCCGTTCTCTCGGCGCAACCCTCGGCGGACGGGATGGGGGCGACCTTGCGGCTGGCTTCGGCGCTTGCCACGGGCAGCAACCATCGTCTGGTGGTCCAGGGGGTACGCGACGCTTCGCCCGCCCACAACCCCATCGGGCAGGCGGCGACCGCCGTCACGCTGATCGAACCCGCCTTCACGCTGCCCGAAACGGTAGCGTGCGACGGTCAGCATTCCCGCGACATCCCCGTCGCCGGGTTGCCGACGGGGGTGGGGCAAGCCTGGACGGTCAATTTCTTCGCCCGCCCCGACCGCCAGCCGGATAACCGCACGCTCATCGCGGGTTTCGGCAACGCGCAGGACGAGTCGGGGAAGGGCCGCTACCTGAGCAAGTTCGCCAACGGCATCCACTTCTGGAGCAGCAATCACGACGGGGACACCACCACCCCGCTGGACGTGGGCCGCTGGCAGATGCTCACCGCTACCTACGACGGTACGACGCTACGCCTCTACAAGGACGGCCGATCCATCGGCAACACCGCCCTGGTTCTCGCGGCGGACGAATCCGTGGTGCGGATCGCCCCGGTGGACCCCTGGGACAAGGAGCGCCGTTTCCAGGGGAAGGTCGGTCGCCTGAGCATCTGGAAAGAGGCCCTTTCCCCCGAATCTCTGACCCTGCTGCTTAAAAGTACGCCCGCGCCAAACGACTGAAGTCGTAACCGGATTATGGCTCGCCATCGGAGGAAACTTCAAGCACCTGATCAGCCTTTGCCGCAGAGCGGCTTGTCCAAAGGTCCTGACGGCTGTCCCAGCCGTCCCTGACTGTCTGGATACCGTGGGCTTCGCGGGCAGCTTATCCCAATGGCAATCCTCCTTGAGGTCCAAGGCAAAAAGGGGCGAACCCCGTCAGGAAGCGCTCTAAAAACGAACCGGGGCGTCGGCCTTTTGCCAAAAGGCTCGCCCGGCAACGGTTTCCGTGTCGGCCACGAGCCAGAGGGTGCGCGCGACCGACGCCGCAGTGATCAGGTCCTCCGGACCCTTGGTCTTCCACCGGTCGTAGTAGGCGTCCGCCTGTCGCCGGGCGCGTTGGAGAAGGTAAGACTCCCCGGTGGAACGGTAGAGGGCGAGGTCCGCCTCCACCATGAGGTGCGCCCACTTCGGGTGGTCATTGTACACCCCCGTTTCCCGGTTGACGAGGGACCCCGCCGACACGGCAATCCGTTGCGCGCGCCGGAGAAAGGAAACGTCGCCGGTGACGCGATGTAACCCCAGGAAGGCGCGCAACATCAGGGCCGAATTGTAGGTCAGCGACGCCCGGTTGATCCCATCGCCCTCGATGTCCCGGTTGTCCGCGTAAAGCGCGTTGGGCAGTTGCAGCGTGGCCACCGTCCAGTCCGTGATTTTTCGCGCCTCGGCAACCAGGTTCCGCGCCTCGGTGGGCTGGCTGATTCGGGCCAACCGGAGGCAGCCGACCGCGGCAGGGGCATTGGCGCAGGTATTCTTGGCCCGGTTTTTGCGCTCGTGTGCTTCGTGCCACCAGATCCCTCCGTGCAGATAGGTATCGTCCCAGCCGCTGAGCACGAATTTCGTCGTGTCGGCGGCGCGGCGGGCGTACTCGGGCTGGCCGGTGAGGTCGTGGGCTTCCAGGAAGGAGATCACCAGCCACTCGTTGTCGTCGTAATACTTGTCGTGACCGTCGCCGTTGGTCGGAAAGGGTTCGTATCCGCCTAGCGGTTGTTTCGAGTCCCAGTACGCGGCGTGGAACGCATCGAACGCCTTCTTGAGCACGGGTTGGTAATGCAGAGGGTCCTGGCGTGCTGCGCCCGTCAGCGCCGAGAACACGACGCCATAGCTCCAGGCCGATCCGGCGTCTTTACTGCCGGGTTTTTCCGAGTACCGCCCCGTCTGGGGGTCCCAGAAGTCGCGCTGAATCTCCTCGGTGACCTCGCGCGCCCGGGCCAGGTGGTCAACGGCGGCGGCTCGTACCGCCAGTGCTCCGTCACGGACCAGCGCGGCGCTGGCCAGCAGGTCCGTCGCGTCCGCCACGATGGTCTGGCGCACCCCCTGGTTTTCAACCTCCACCTGTGCGGCGACCACCCGGATCAACCGCAACCGGGTCCCGGCTGGCAGCAGGGTCTGCCCGGCAAATTGCCCGGCGGACATCACCGGAACGCTGACCGGGTTTAGCAAAGTGATTTCCTTGGGCCAATAGGCCGGGCTTTGGGCGACCTGGGGGAGATCGAGCGGTTTGCCGACCGCGGGGAGGTCCGGCGGAGGCACGGCGGGCGCGGCCCCCAGGGCCATGCTCCACGGTGCCGTCAGCCAGGCGGAAGCAACCAGAGCCCGCCATCCGTTGATTCGTTTACCACCGATGAGGAAGAAGCGCATCGCGTAAAATGGGAAAGCAAAACCGAGGTGGGCGGTGTGGGCAAAGCACAAGAGACCGTAAAACGCCGCACCGGCCCGTCAAGCTTGCGCTGGCAACAAAGTCGCAGCGTCGTTCCGGGGTCGGTTGAGCAATAGATCTCTGACGAAAGTGCTCCCAAGAGAGAAAGTGTCCGCAGATTTTCGCAGATTGAGAAGGGGAGGGACCGCCTGTCCCCTTTTCTCTCCCATCCGCGAAAATCTGCGGAATCTGCGGACACTTTCCGACTTTTGTCGGAAGTCCAATGGACGGATTCAGACGGGTGGCTCGTGACCTCTGGGCACGACGGCAAGCCGTCGGCGGCGCAACGGCCCCCTTCCACCTGAAACCACCCCATGACATGACGCCAGGAACCGCTGTCATCCGCTCCGGCCCTGTGACCGTTTCCCGCCCGAGCCTACCGCGCTCATCCGAACGCCGTCGTCGGCTGCCCGGCGGGAAGCCCGCCGGGCCATCGGAGGAACCCGGTATTCCCTCAGACAATCGTCACTCGGCAAACAGGAGGTCCAGCTCTGCCGCCGTGGAGAAGTCCCGCCCGTGGACTTCGCTCATCGCTACGAATTTGACGTAGCGCGCCGCGACCGGCTGCGGCCAGGTGGCTCGCTGCTCGTCGGAATTGTTGCGGAAATGGCCGTGCGCCACCGGATTCCCCCAGTTCTGTCCGTCGGCGCTCAGGTAGATCTGATAGTCAGCGACGCGGCCATTGTCGCCGTCTTCACGTCCGATGTAGGTCAGCCCGGAAATCTTGGCCATCTTCCCGGTGTCGATCACCAGGAAGTGTGGTCCGGGCGTCGGCGGTGAGTAGCGCGAATGCCAGAAGGTTTCCGTTTCACCGTCGATGGCATGTTCCGGGTTGCCTTCGCCGGGCTGGAAGTCGCTCGCCGTCACCTTCCACGCGTCGCGGTTGGGTGCGGAACTCAGGGCAAACTCGCCCGCGAAAGGCAGCGCGCCGGGGCGCTCGGCCTTGACCCGCAGGCGGCTGCCGCCGGGGGCCGCGAACGGCGCGGTGTAAGGCTGGAACGACCCGTTGGCCACCGCGTAGGAAACCGTCGTGCCCGCCGGGGCATTGCCCAGCGAGATCAGCCCTTTTTTATCCGCCTGCACGAGCAGTGGGGGCACGGCGGCGGGCGCGTCGGCGGCTAATTGTCCGGCCACCGGGGCACCGCCGGGCACCAGGGTCAAACGCAGGGCGAAGACCATTGGATCGGAGTAGATGCGGTAGGCGTCGAAAGGCGCGGGGCCGCAGCCGAACGAGCCGACCCCCAGGGTCTTCGCCGCCAGACACAGCACGGTGGACGAACTCGGCGAGAAATCTTTCGCGTAGGCCGCCTTGTCGATTTCTTCGTCCGCGTACGGCAGCGCCGAGAACGACATGCCGCCGGGGACGGCGGGGCTGCCCGGCTGGGGGATAAAATCCACCCGCAGGCCGGGGCCTTGCGGGCCGCGCGTCAGGGCGCACCAGCGGGCGTCGCCGTGGTTGCCGCACTCCATCGGGGCGACGTAAGGCGTCATCTGCTCGCGCACCGTGCTGGTGTAGCGGGCGATTTCCGCGCCGAGTTCGCGGTCGGGGTAATTTTCCTGCGGGCCGCGCGCGACATAGGTCAACTGGTCGAGCGCCGGGTTGAGCTGGACGCGCATCCCGAGGCGCGGCAGCACGATGCGCCGTCCGCGCGGCAGCACGGAGGCCCGCACGTCAATCGAGCCGTCGGGGTTGACCGTGTAATTGATTCCCTGCGAAAATCCGAAGCCGTTCTTTCCCTCCACGAGGCCGCTGACCCGGATCTGCGCGGGGGCGTCCGGTGTTGCGGGCGCCATCACCTCCACCGCCGACGGACGCAGGGTCAGGTGGTCCAGCCCGGCGGCGGTCCAGTTGCCGGAGGCCCAGGTGTCGTCCTTGCGGTGCGGCGAGCGGTAGGCGTACAGCGCGAGACCGCCCGTGTTCGGGGCGATGAGCGAGGCGTCGCCGGACACCAACTCGGCGAGGGTGCCGCTCGCGCGGTCGAACACGGCGTGGAACGGTGCGCCTTTCGCTTCACCGCTGACCGTGATGCGCCCGGCTTCGTCGCTGACCTTCAGCGGGCCACTCTTGGCCATCGCCGCCGGGGCCGCCGGATGAAAGGCCAGCGGGAACTGGTCGGTGGCGATTTCCGTGTCCGGGGCAAGCAACCACGGGGGTGCCTGCTTGAAGCGGTAGCCGACGTGCAGGAAGTATTCGCCGGGCGCGGCCAACTGGTCCGCCGGCAGCGGCACGTCGAGCGGCGCGCTGCCGCCGGGCGCGACCTCCGGCAGCGGCAGGTCGCCGTGGGCGACTTCCGCGCCGTCGCGGGTGACGCTCCAGACCCCGCGGAACTGGCTGAGCGGCGTGAAGGCGTACTTGTTCTGCACGGTCAGCCCGCCCTTGGCCAGATCGCGCGCGGCGGTCTTGATCCACTGGTAGCCGTGCTTGACCTCGAAATACTTCGGGTTGGGCGTGCGGTCGGTGAACACGCCGCCGCCCTTGAGGATGAAGATGCTGTCGTTGGGCTTGTCGCCGAAGCCGCCGCCGTAGGCCAGGAACGGGTGGGCCGGGTCGCGCCGGTTCCAGAGGGCCTGGTCCTGCCATTCCCAGATCGCGCCGCCCATCGAATGGGGGTTGGAATTGATCATCTCCAGGTATTCGTGCAGCCCACCCAGGGAATTGCTCATGGCGTGGGCGAACTCGCACAGGTAGAAAGGCTTGCCGTCTTGATGGTTGGAAATCCAGCCCGCGCTCTCGCTGGGGTTGGTGTACATCTGGCTTTCCATGTCCCCGTCGTCCGAGTTGCCCTGGTAATGGACCAGGCGGGTCGAATCAATGGCTTTGACGGCCTTCGAGGCGGCGGCGAAATTGGGCCCGTTACCCGCTTCGTTGCCGAGGCTCCAGATGACGACGCTGGCGTGGTTCTTGTTGGAATCGACGTTGTCCACCTGCCGCTGGATGTGCGCTTCTTTCCACTCGGGTTTATAGGAAAGGGAATTGGGCGGCCCGAAGCCGGAGCCGTGCGATTCGAGGTTGGACTCGGCTACGAGGTAAAGGCCGTACTCGTCGCAGAGTTCGTACCAGCGCGGGGCGTCCTGGTAGTGGCAGGTGCGGACGTGGTTGCTGTTGCAGCCCTTGAGCAACTTGATGTCGCGCAGCATGTTCGCTTCCGTGACGTAGTGGCCCGTTTCGGCCTCGTTCTCGTGGCGGTTGAAGCCCAGCAGCTTGACCGGCGTGCCGTTGATGCAGAAGACGCTGTCCTTGATCTCGATCTTGCGGAAGCCCGTGCGGCAGGAAAGGATTTCCGGCGCGGTGCCATCGAGCGAAAGCACGCTGGTATAGAGGGTGGGGAACTCGGCGGACCATTTCCACGGCTGGGTCACGGCGACCTGGAAGCTGAGCGCTTTTTCCTCGCCGGGAGCAAGCGCCGAGACCGTCAGAGAGGCGGCGGTGCCGGGCACGATCTGTCCGGCGGTGTCGTGGAGTTCAAAGCGCACCGTCTGGGCCGCGGCGGGCCGGTCGCCGTAGTTCTTGACCTTGGCGGTGGCATGCACGGTCCCGTTGCGGTACTGCGCGTCGAGGTCGGGCTGGACGGAAAAATCGCGGACGTGAACCGTCGGCGCGCTCCAGAGCGTGACGTTGCGGAAGATGCCGCTCATGCGCCACATGTCCTGGTCCTCCAGGTAGCTGCCCGCGCAGGAGCGGTACACCTCGGCGGCGAGGACGTTCTTGCCGGGTTTGAGGTATTTGGTCAGGTCGAACTCGGCGGGCGCGCGGCTGTTGGTGCTGTAGCCGACGCGCTGGCCGTTGATCCACAGCAACAGATTGGAATCGACGCCGTCGAAGGTGATGAATACGCGGCGGCCATTCCATTCGGCGGGCACCTCGAAATCCCGCCGGTAGCTGCCCACGGCGTCGCGTTCCTCGTAGGTCGTCCAGTCGTGCGGCGGTTCGCTCGTGACGCGGGGCTGGTCGTTTTTGAAAGGGTACGTGAAGTTGGTATAGATCGGCACGCCGTAGCCCTGCATCTGCCAGCAGGAGGGCACCGGAATGGTCTTCCAGGCGCTCACGTCGTACTCCGGCTTGTAGAAATCGGCCGGGCGCTGTTCGGGCCGGGGCACCCAATGGAAACGCCAGTCCCCGTTGAGCGTCCGCGCGAACGGGGACTCGGCCCGCTTGCCCGCCAGCGCCTGGGCCAGGGTGGCGTACGGCATCAGCGTGGCGTGGGCCGGCTCCTTGTTGACGTTGAGCGCGGCGAGACTCTCGACCTCCGACGGCATCGGAGCATCGGCGTAAACGCTGGCCGCGAAGGCGACGCCGGCGAGGACGGAGAACAGGAGGGGGGATTTCATAAGTCGGTTCGGAAGACGGAAGGAAACAACGAAGGCCCCGGGTCCGCTGGAGGGGATTGCGTCGGGCCGGGTGTCGCGTTTATATATACCGTCGCGCGATCACGCAAACCCCCTTCTGCGTTTTTATGAAAATTTTGGTCTGTCTGCCCTTCCGATGCGTCCTGGCCCTGCTTTGGCTGTCGTCGTTCGCGGCCGCGAAATCGCCAGCCGTCTATGATAGTCAGGCCCCGGGCAACAATTTCGACAGCTCCAAACCGCTCGCTGCCCTCGGCTTCACCGATGTGCACGGCGGGGTGGCCTCCTTAGAAAACGGCCAGCTCGTGCTCACGCCCGACGCCGACCACGACGGCACGGATGCCTTCACCCGCGACTTCGTGCTGCGGGCCGACAACACCGAGCAGGCGCGGGACCTGGGTTGCCGGGTGGTCCTGCCCCCGCGCTACCGCACCGGCAGCAGCACGGTCGGCATCCTCCTGCGCCTCCATGCGGACGGCAGCGGGCTGTTGTTGAATTTCGCCCCGGAAAACAACACGCCGCTGCTGCTCTATTCCCTCGCGGGCGGCGCGGCGACGTTGCGGGGAACCGCGCCGTTGAGCACGCCTTATGACGAGACCCACTCGCTGGCCCTCGAAGCGCGGGTGATCGCCGACGCCGCCGTGGCCCTCACTGCCACCGACGTGGCGACCGGGCAAATTCTCGGGTTTCTGAACGTGCCGCTGGATTTCGGATCGTACCCGGCGGGCAGTTTCGGGCTCGTACCCTGGATGACCTCGCCGGGCAAGGGCCGCATCGTCGTTTCGAGCGTGCAGACCTACCCGGTCACGGCGGTGGCCTGCGACGGCGATTCGCTGACGCGCGGCGAGAATGCCACGAGCGGCATCGGCACCGCCAGTCCGCTCGCGCCGATCTATCCCGGCGTGCTGCAAAAATTGCTGGGCAACCGTGTTCACGTCTTCAACCTGGGCCGCAGCGGTTTGACGCTCAACGCGATGAGCGGGGACGCCGCCCACCGCGTGGACGCGCTCCTCGCGGGTGCCGAGCAGCCGCCGGTCGTCGTCGTCGAGGGCGGCACCAACGATTTCGGCATCGACGGCTCCATCAAGCCGCCCCTGCCTGTCCCACAGGCCGCACAGACGGTATACGAGCGGCTGCAAACCTACTGGAAGGCGCGCCACGCCGCGCGCGCCGACGTGAAAGTGGTGGACGTGACCAACATGCCCGCCGGCCACCCGGTGTACACGCGCAACCTCGGCTCGCCCGCCGGTTTCAATCAGCGCCGGGACGCGCTCAATGCGTTGCGGCTGCACGGCACCGGCGGCGCGCGACCCGATTACGTGGCCGATCTGACCAACGATCCCCACGTCGGCAAGGACGGCAGCGAGCGGGACGCCACCTATTTCCAGGCGGACGACCAGACCCACCTCACGGACGCGGGCTACGCCGCCAAGGCCGCCGTGATTGCTCCGGTCGTCCGGCAAGCCGCCGGCCTGTAGTCGTCTGCTGATGAGTCAGCCTGGACGCTGCCTCCAAGGCGGAAGGTCCTCTGGCTCGCTATACTCGCTCAGGATGACAGAAATTTTGGGGCAGGGCGCAGGTGAATCCAGGTGTGCACAGTAGATCTCCGACAAAAGTGCTTCCAAGAGAGAAAGTGTCCGCAGATTCCGCAGATTTTCGCCGATGGGAGAGCAAAGGGGACCGGCGGTCGCTCCACTTCTCCTCAATCTGCGAAAATCTGCGAAAATCTGTGGAATCTGCGGACAGTTTCCGACTTTTGTCGGAAGTCCAGTTCTGTAGTTGTCATCGTTCGGGTTGCCCTTCGCCATTTCCTTTTTCTCTGTCATCCTGAGCGAGTGTAACGAGCCAAAGAACCTTCCACCTTGGAACCAGAAAGGGGCTGAACCACTGGCAACCGCCCTATGGCGTCAGCTCAATCTCCACGCGCCGCCGCCCCAACAAACCGGCGGCGGGCAGAAAGGCGTCTTTCCACGTCTCGCCGTCGATCTTGAAGCTTGCGACGGTCGAACCGCTCCCCGTCAGCGTCACGTCGATGGTCTCGCCGCGATACGGCAGGTCCGTGAGCGTGACCCCGCTCCAGCCGTCCGGCAGATGCGGCGCAAAGCGCAGGCCGTCGCGCTCGAACCGCAAACCGAACACCCCGAGGTACAACGCCCGCAAATACGAGGTGGCCGACCAGGTCTGGTGCTTGCAACTTTCCCATTGATGGCCGTTCTGCCAGCCGCCGGTCACGGCACCGGTCCGGGCGTCGTAAATCTCCCGGAAATCATTGCCATTCAGGGCAAGCTTCGCCTGTCCGACGATCTCGCTGGCCGCCACGTCGGTCGCGCCGACCGTCGCGGCGGCGTGCGCCCACAGGCCGTTGATCAACGGCCAAATGATGTCGCCGTGCCGCCCGGGGCGGTCATCGTTATACCCCGGAAAGTGTGGCCAGATGCTCGGGATGCCCTGCGGGTCCCGGTGCGCCCCGGCCACCAGGGTGCGGGCCCTGGCCGGGTCGGCCACACCGAAGAGGATCGCGAACGCCAGGCCGGTCCCTTCCTGGTACTTCTCCAGTGTCCCGGCCCGGTCGCCGCTGCCGTACAGGAAATAACCGTAGGTGCGGGCATCGGGGTCCCACAGCCGCCCGTTGATCGCCGCCGCCAGGGCGTCGGCCTTCCCATCGAAATCCGTGGCTTCCCCGGTCGGGCGACCGAGTTCGCGGGCCAGGTTCGCGGCGGCACGGTAGGCTCCGACATAGACGCAGTTGGTACTCAGCGCCATGATTCGGTCCGTGCCGGGATGGTCGAGGACGAAGCTGCCCTTGGTGTCAACGCCACCCAGCGGCGGCGGATAACCGGCGATGCCGTCGTTGAAAAAGGACGGCCCGCCGAACAGGCCGACTTGCCCGTTGAAATTCTTCGCCCGGCGTTCGGCGAGCGTCTGGTTCGCCGCCTCGT
The DNA here is from genome assembly GCA_903642295.1 of PVC group bacterium. Taxonomy (GTDB): domain Bacteria; phylum Verrucomicrobiota; class Verrucomicrobiia; order Chthoniobacterales; family SZAS-18; genus CAHJWO01. Next base: position 15,138 of record CAHJWO010000042.1, read on the forward strand.
AGGCCGGCGCGAGCACGGCGCGGTCCCCGGTGACGAGGTACTGGTTCCAGATGGCGGGAATCCAGATGACCTGGTCCCACCATTGGTTATCCTGCTGGACGATGAGCTTGCCGTCCCGGCGCTCCGTGACGGCCCAGAGCGTGTTGGCGGCGACCGCCGGGCACAGCAGCGACGCCGCGCCCAGGGAATTGATCGAAGCGTCGCGCGTCCAGGGCGTGTCGTAGTCGCCTCCGGCGCGCAGGAACGTGCCGGGCGGGTCGCGGAACAAACCGCTCCGATTGTGGTTCTGCCGGGCATCGCGCACCGTGTTGAGCACGAGCAGATTCTCCAACGCCAGCGCGTGCGCCGCGCCGACCGTGGCTTGGAGTTCCGGCGCGCGGGCAAAGGAGAGTTGCGGGCGGGCCGGGGCTTCGGCGCGCAGGGTGGCGGCCAGCAGTCCGAGGGCCGCCAACGGGGCAAGTCGGATCAAAAACACAGATTTCATCGGATGCAATGGTTGACCGCCGTGAGCGAGCCAGCCGACCCTGCCCGATCGGCAGACGTTCAAAGGTGCGGCGCGCCCGGAGTGGCCGGGTACCCTTTCCAAACCGGGCCGTCATCCCGGTGTGGAGGGTAGGGGCGGTCGGAGGTGGAGGCGGTGGGCGCCGCATTGCTCATCCGGAAAACCGGCAGGATCGGGTTGCCTTTGCTGTCCTTGTCGTAGGCTTGCCCCTCGATCTCCTGCAAGAGCGTGGCGAACATCTCCCCGCCCGGCTGCTCACCGATCACCACCTCGATGGGGTAATCGTGTCCCGACTCCACCCGGATGGTGTCCCCCTTGGCGAAGCCGTTGCCGATGTCGCTGAACCCGTAGTTATAGTTGGCCTGCGCGCGCCAATTCCCCTGGACATACCAGTTGCGCGATAGCACCAGCCGTCCGTTAAACTTTACCATCATCAGGTCATCGCCTGCGCCGACGAAATGGAAGGCAAAGGTTCCCGGAGCGGTCACGGTTCCCTTGTAATGCACCATCCACATGCTGGGCTGCACCGTGTCTTCCAGATGAAAAGCCGATGGTCCCTGCTCCGCCGGGATTCTGGGGATCCAGATCTGGGTGGCGTAAAGCGGCGCGGTGCTCTTGAAAAAGCGATTGAGCAGGTTCGCGTTGAAGCCCCCGTTGGCAAACTCGGTGAGGATTTGGCCGTACATGTCCGGCGTCATCTTCGTGGGTTGACGGGTATTGGTCTGCTTCAGGTCATAGAAGGTGCCTGCCAGGCCCACGCCGCCGGTCCGCAGCCCGAACAGGTTCAAACCCCCACCGGCCCCGCCGCCGTCACCGCCGCCGCTGCCGCCGCCGCTGCCGAAGCCGCCTAGCCCCTGGCCGGTGCCGCTCATCCCGCCCATCGCCGTCGCGGGCATGACCGTTGCGCCCATCGTGGGCATGGCCGGCATGGCGGGCAGGCTGGTCCTGGAGATGCCCGTGGTCGTTACCCGCTTGACGGCCACCGGGGCGCTCATGTTGTTGCGTTGCTTCGCCATGCTGACCTTGTGCTCCAGGGAGCGCGTGGGAGCGTTGGGTCCCGCCGGGCCGGGCGGCTTGAAGGCGGGCGGGGGCTTGGGGTGGATGACCTGCACGACGAGGTAGGTCGCCGCCGAGCCAAAGAGCAGGTGCCCCAGGATGGACAGGGTCAGGAAGTTCCACCCCCACCGCCGCCAGTGGTACCAGGGCAGGCGGCCTTCGGGGAGTGAGGAAGGCTGGCCAGGGGCGAGGGAGGTCGGCATCGGTTATAGATCATTGTTATCCGACAAATTTCCAGCTTCAACAAACTTTGACGGGCGGAGGAGAAACCATGAAAGGAGGTGGTTCCAAGCCAAAACAATCAAATGCACGCTGCTATCGAATTCTTCCCTGGTAAATGCGAGGAAGGAATGTATATTGCGTGCCCTCCTGCAATTCCCCCGCACTTCCTTCGCAGTTCCCCCCTGCTCAGAACATGAAAAAACTCCCTCCCCTCGGTTTTTTGCTCGCCATTGGTTTTGTCGCCGCCGGATCGTCCTTGGCCAGTACGCTGACCTTTGATTCCAACACCACCCCCCCGGCGACGGACGGGCCGGGAGCTTGGGACACGACGACGGCGAATTGGTACAATGGCGCGGCTGACGTGGTGTGGCCAAATACCACGGACACGGCGGCGTTCGGCGCGGGGGTTGCCGGTGCCTACACCGTCGGGGTCGGGGCGGTCAACGCGGGCGGGATTACTTTCAACCAGGGTGGTTATACGCTGACCGGCGGGACCATCACCATGAATCCGGCCACCGGCCTCACGGTGACGACGACCGGCGGTACGGACACCGTCAGCACCCCGCTGGCTGGCGCGGGTGGTTCCCTGGTCACGAAGACAGGTCCGGGTATGCTGGTCCTCGGCAGCGTGACGGGCGGATCGGCCGCGACTCCTTCCCTCGCCAAGGTCAGCGGGGGCACTTACACCACTGCGACCGGTTATTTCGACAGCATTCTCTCGCTTACCAATGGTGCTACCCTGGGCGCGGTGCCAAGTCCCGCCGCCAGTCAATTTACCCTGGACGGCGGCACGCTGCGGTTCACCGGCGCCGGCAATGCGAATGGCTCGGGCAGAACCATCCAGGTGACCGCCAACGGCGGCGCGATCATTGATGCGGGGGGCGGCTACGCGTTCAACGACAACATCGCCATCGCCAGTAATGCGTCGCTTTTCCTTTCGAATAATCTCGCCGCTGCCACCACCTATTTCCGGGGTGATGGCACCACGGCGGTGGCCATCAGCGGAACCGGCGCGAACGTGACCTGGAATGGCCCGGGCACGGCGATCTTGGGGTCCTACGACACTTTCACGGGTGGGACCACGGTCAATGCCGGGACATTGACGCTGGCCGTCGGGGGCGGGGCCGGCACGGTTCGGGGGCCGGTGACGGTCAACCCGGGCGCGACTTTGAGCCTGACCGCCACGGATGCTTTGGGTTACACTGCGGGCACCCAGGTAACGACCCTGAACGTCAACGGCGGCACGGTGGACAACGCGGCCTTGACATCTAGCGGCAACCGCAACCAGGGCTATCGCACGAGCTTCAACCTGACCGGGGGTTCGATGACCAACAGTGGCGGTGGCAATTACCTCGTCGCCGCGGGCGACGCCACCGCTCCTGGTATCACCTCCAACGCCAGTGCGACGACCTCCCTGATCACCGCCAACGTCTCCATTTCCAACGGGACCCTGGGGGTCAACGTCGCCAGCGGCTCCACCCCCACCGGGATCGACCTGCAAACCGCCGGATTTTTTGCCGCGGGCTCGTTGACCAAAAGCGGCCCTGGAGCGCTGGCTCTCAACGGCGGCAGCACCTACACCGGGGCCACCGTGATCAACGCGGGCAGCGTGCTGCTCAATCCTTATCTCACGATGGTTTCGGGCGGAACGGGCAAGGTCATGCAGTTGAAATCCTCGCTCGTCGGGCAGGGCGCTTCGTTGGCCAACAGCAATATCACCCTGGCCCCGTCCGCCTCGCTCCGGCTGGTTGCCGGTGATTTGCCGGTGACCCTCGGCGCTGCTCCTGGCGCGGTGGCACCCCTGAGCGGCAACATCACCGCGACCGGCTTGAACAACATCCGCATCGCCACCGGGGTCACCCTCACGCCCGGCACGTATGACATTCTCACGACTAACCAGCCCAGTCTGGGCACGGGCACTTTCCAACTGGACGGAGCCACCTCGTTGACGATCCCTGCCGTCAGCCTGATCAAGCAGTTTGGCGCGACCACCAATACCACCGGTGCCTCCACTGGGGGCACCTTTTATCGTTTGACGTTGCAAAAAACGGCGACCGCTGTGCAGGTGGTCGTCAGCCCCGCCCCGACGAACATCATCAACGTGATGCCCATCGGCTCCTCGACCACCGAGGGCGTCAGTTCCCAACCCGACGGATACAGCGGGGGCGGCTATCGCAGCGCGTTGTACCAGGCGCTCGTCAACGATGGCCGGTTCACGCCGAACTTCGTCGGCAGCAACACCGTTTTGGATCAGTCGGGTTCGGGGGCGTACAACGTCCTGACGGCCGCCAATCAGTTGCACCACGAGGGGCACGGCGGCTACGTCTCTCAGCAGGTCCTCACCAGCTTGAACTACGGTGCCGCCTGGCTGGCCACCAACGCCCAGGGACAACCCACCAATGGGGTACTCCCCGATTATATCACCATGGCGATTGGTTCCAATGATTTTTCGATCTTGGCCAAGAGCACCTCGCCGCATCCGATTCCGGCGGCGGATCTCGCGGGGGCCCTCAACCGGACCGATGCGAGTGTCACCTACATTGCCAACGTGCTGCGTCCCAACGCCAACATCATCCTCGGGACCTTTCATTATCGTGTGGAAACGAATTCCGGCGATATTGAGGTGATCGGCGATCTGCAAAACACGTATTACAACGCTCTCCTTCCCGGGGCGGTTTTTAACCAGGTGCTGGCAGGCCACCACGTTTTGATGGCCGATCTTTACAGCGCGGTCACCCCCAACACCGACATCAGCAACGTCGGCCCCGACGGCATTCATTGCCTGACGACCGGTTACAATCTGATGGCGAACGTCTGGTACAACGCGTTGGCGTTCGGGTCCGCTTACTGGACCGGCGGCCAGGATAACCAGTGGAGCACTGTCAACGGGAGCGCCACGAACTTCGCGCAAAACTATCAACTCACCACCCCCCGTCAGACCGCGCTGACGGCCGCCGCAGATGTTCACTTTAACAGTAACACGTCCCCCCTCCCGACGACGCTCGGGCAGGACATCGCCGTGCGCGGGGTGAATTTCGCGGCGGGTGCCGTGGGACCGGTCTCCATTGGAGGCCCCAATACTCTTACTCTCGGGATCGGCGGCATCACCGTGCAGGCTGGTACGGGTGCTCACTCCATCTCGTCCAATGTCGCTCTGGGCACAAATCAGACGTGGGGGAACGTCTCCAGCAACCCGCTTGTTGTCAGCGGTACTGTCAGCGGCAACTTTGGTCTGACGTTGACGGCGACTTACACCATTCAGGATCAGGTCAACGCGGCCAACAATGATCCTTCCACCGTGGCCAAGTCGTTTACCGGATTGGGCTCCTTTGTCCTTTCCGGTGCGAACACTTACACCGGCGGCACGACTCTCAACAGCGGGACGCTGGTGGTCAACAATCCCGGCGGGTCGGCCACCGGCACGGGCAACGTGACGATCAGCAGCGGGTCGATCCTCACCGATAACGGGGCCATCGGCGGCAATGTGTTCGTCAACGGCACGACCAACGGCACCGGTACGTTCAACGGGGCGGTCACGGTCAATAGCGGCGGCGTTTTCGGCACGGCGGGGACGGTCAACGGCCCGCTGACCATCGGTGGCGGCGGTTTGCTGATGCTTTCCGGCGGCGCACTCAACGCCAACGGCGGGGTCGTCAATAACGGCACGGTTCGCCTGGAGCGCGGCGCGGCGCTGACGGTTGGCAACAACGGCACGTTCGTCAATAACGGCGTCCTGGACATCATCACCGGTTCGTTCACCGCGCCCGGCGGGTTCACCAACAACGGGGTGGTCATCGATTCGTCCGTGGTCAAGATCACCAGCGCCACCCTGGCGAACGGTGCCTTCACCGTGACCGTCAATGGTTACAGCGGTCATACGTACCAACTCCAGAGCAGTGCCTCCCTGACGAACAGCCCGTTCACCAACCTCGGCTCACCTCAGAGCGGCGCGACCGGCGGCGTGTTGACCTTTACGGACAGCAACCCCACTGCCACGCAAGGTTTCTACCGGGTGCAAATCGATCCGTAAGCGCCCCGGTGATTTGCCCCACCGAGGCTCTGCCGGACGACAAAGCCATCAGAAGAGGTGCGTGTCGATGCCCGTTTGATTTTGTCACCAGCGAGATGCCGGATGATAAAGATGATGTAGATCATTTTTTTATTGACTAATGGTCTAGTTTTGTAAAGATTCGCACCGTTCTACTCTCACCAACCCTAAATCGCTCCCTAAAAGCCCCTCCAGTTCATGAAAAAAACATTCCTCCTGACCCTCGTCGCCGCTGCTGCCGTCGGGGTTGGCGCTAACGCGCAAACTATCCTCATCAGCCCGACCGTGAACGACGGCGGTTTTGAGTCCATCACTGGCAAATCGGA
>CAHJWO010000043.1 GCA_903642295.1 PVC group bacterium
ACCACCGCCGCCCACTTGAACACAAAGGCGAAACGGCGCAACGCGAAAAGGCGTAACTTGTCGAACCCGAAGGTCAGGCCCCGGACCCAGGCAAAAGCCAGCAGCAACAGGTAGATTTGCACGCCGACCCCGAGCAAGTATTCAAAAAAGAAGCTCAGTGCGTTCATCACCTCACCCGTGCGGAGCAATGTCTCCACCCCGAGATAGGAGTTCAGTTTGGGCAGCCCGCCAAAGAGAATCGGCTTGCACAGCGCGGCGAAGGCACAAAGCAGGAAAAAGGCGTGAATCAACAGGCTCCCGGCGCGTCCGCACCGCCGGAGCAGCCCCCGGTACACCACCGCCTGATTGCCCTGCCAGTTGCCAAGGAACAACGCCGCCCACAGCGCGGAAAGCGGGAAAGCCGTCACCACGCAGTTGAAGAGGGACGACGTACTTTCGGCGGCGGGCAGGCCGCTGCCCCCCAATACGTCCATCAGAATGGGCGGCTGCCAACCGGTCCAAGGGACCAGCGCGGGCGGGGCGTCGGGGATCACCCACGCCTCGTAAAAGCGCACCCACAGGTTGAACCCGGCGTGCGTCGTAGCGAAAAGCAGCGGAACGAGCCACATTTGCGGATACCGCTTCAGACAGCGCAGGCCGTCCCGCAAGCTGGACCGCGCCGGATTGGTCGTCATCACCATCAGGTAGCCGACGACCGCGCCCGCCAGCAGCAGGGACCCGTGGCTGGCAGCACCGTTCATCCCGGACAACGCGGCAAAAACCGCCGCCTAATTCACAAAGCCCCAATGATGGCCGAAGGGCCAGTACACGAACAACCCGCGTCCCACGACGTTTTCCTGCGGCACGGTGCCCCAGTTGCGGCTGTCCGAGCTGTTATAGCTGTTGTCGCCGAGCGCGAAATAGTTTTTCTCCGGCACGGTAAAAGTGTCGCTCGGGGTCGAGAGGTACGGAAAGCTCGGGATGTTGGAGTATCCCCGATAACCGTCCGTCGCCTTGACCACCCGCCGAAACCCCGCTTCCGGCGCCTCGGCGTCGTTGCGGAACAAGCGCGGCGCTTCGATGCGTAACTTATCGCCGGCCACCGCCCCCAGCCGCTTGATGTAAAACTCGGATTTCACGTTTGGATCTGTCATGCGAATTCCGCTGATGTCGCGGGTGCTGAACACGAAGACATCCGAGCGGCGCGGCAGACGAAAGTTATAGGTAAATTTGTCCACGAACACCTGATCGCCCGTGTCCACGTAGCCGTGGACGATGGGCTGCCCGGCCCGGTACCGATGGCTGCCATCCGCGCCGAACCCATCCCGGATCACCTCCGCGTGCAACGTGGTGGCCGGGGCATGCACCAGGTAGCTGCGGCCGCTCGCCATCACAATTCGCGTGTATTCCATGAACCCGTAGTGGGTTTCCTTCGTCAGGCCCACGATCTGGTCGTCTACCTCCGAAACCGCCTCGACGTAAGTGCGACCGAACCAGAGCGAGTCGAAACCACGCCGCAAAAATCCGGGCAGCGGTTGGTCCGTCGGCACCGGGTGGCCGATGATGCCGTTGAGCGTCGGTTGCATGGACCCGGTGGGAATCTTGAACGGCTGGAGGAAGTAGGCGCGGATCGCGATCGCCAGGACGAACGCCACCAGCAGCACCTCGCAATTTTCCCGCCAGCCGGCGTCGTCGCGCGTGGGCTGCACTTTGCCGAAGGCTTTGTCCAGGCTCTCCGAAGCGTCGTTGATCGCGCCTTCGTCGCCTGCCTTGGCCGCGGCTTCGAGCTTCCCGATCTCGGTTTCCACGGCGGAGATGGTGGCGTCGCTCAGCACGTCCTTGCGTCGGTGCAGAAGTTTGCGGGCGTGCTCGGCGAGCAGCCTGGCTTCCTTGACCTGGCGGGATGGAAATAAGGCAACGGTCATGCGTTTGGGAGTTACAAATTGGATCGACCGGCGGCGTCAGCCCGCCTTCAAGACTTCGATAAAGGCTTCCTGGGGGATGTTGACCTTGCCGATGCTCTTCATCCGCTTTTTGCCCTCTTTTTGTTTTTCGAGGAGCTTGCGTTTGCGGCTGATGTCGCCGCCGTAGCACTTGGCCGTCACGTCCTTGCGCATCGCACTGACGTTCTCGCGCGCCACGATCTTGCCGCCGATGGCCCCCTGGATAGACACCTGGTAGAGTTGCGTCGGGATTACCTCTTTCAACTTGGCCGCCAATTGGCGGGCGCGGCTCTCGGCCTTGTCGCGGTGGACGATGCTGGAAAAGGCGTCCACCGGCTCACCGTTGACCAGGATGTCCAGCTTGACCAGGTTTCCCGCCCGGTAGCCGTCGTACTCGTAATCCATCGAGCCGTAGCCCCGGGTGACGCTTTTGATCTTATCGTTGAAATCGACCAGGATCTCGTTGAGCGGAATGCGGACGGTCATCATCACGCGGCGGCTGTCGAGGGTTTCGGTGTGGAGCAATTCGCCGCGCTTGTCCATCACGATCTGCATCAGGTCGCCGATGTTCTCGTTCGGGCACATCAGGAACGCCTTGACCACCGGTTCGCGCACCTCGTCCAGCACGCTCGGATCGGGCAGATGCACGGGGTTATCCACCTCGATCTTCTCGCCGTTGGTCTTGATCACCTCGTAAATCACGCTCGGGTACGTGGCGATGATGTCCATGTCGTACTCGCGCCGGAGCCGTTCCTGGATGATCTCCATGTGCAACAAGCCGAGGAAGCCGCAGCGAAACCCGAACCCCAAAGCCACGGAGCTTTCCGGCTGAAACACAAACGCGGCGTCGTTGAGTTGCAGCTTACCCAGCGCGGTCTTGAGCTTCTCGAAGTCCGCCGTGTTGATGGGATAGATCCCGCTGAACACCATCGGATGGATCTCCTGGAAACCCGGCAGCGGCTCCTTGGCCGGGAAGCGGGTATCCGTGAGCGTGTCGCCGATCTTGATGTCGGCGGTCGATTTGATGTTGGCGATGACGTAGCCCACCTCGCCGGATTCCAGGACGCCGGTGGCATACATCTTGGGCGTGAAAATGCCGACTTCCTTCACGTCGTAGGTATCGCCCGTGCTCATCAGCCGGATCGGGTTGCCCGGGGTGACGCGGCCGCTGAACATCCGCACGTAGCTGACGACGCCCCGGTAGATGTCGAACACGGAGTCGAACACCAGCCCGCGCACGGTGCGGTCGCCCGCCTCGCCCATCACCGGCGGGGCCGGGATGCGCGCGACGACGGCTTCCAGGATGTCGTCGATGCCGATGCCCGTTTTCGCGCTGGCGAGGATGGCTTCCTCCGCCGGGATGGCCAGGATGTCTTCCAACTGCCGCCGGACGCTGGGCAGATCGGCGTTGGCCAGGTCGATCTTGTTGATGATCGGCACGATGGTCAGCCCCTGCTTCATCGCCAGATGGACGTTGGCGACGGTCTGCGCCTCCACGCCCTGCGCGGCATCAACGATCAACAAGGCGCCCTCGCAGGCGGCCAGCGAGCGCGACACCTCGTAGGCGAAATCGACGTGGCCCGGCGTGTCCAACAGGTTCAGGCGGTACTCGATCCCATCCTTGGCCTTGTAGCGCATGGCGACCGGGTGCGCCTTGATGGTGATGCCCCGTTCGCGCTCCAGGTCCATCGAGTCGAGGAGCTGGGCCTGGGCATCCCGGGCGTGGATGGTGCCGGTGCGCTCCAGGAGCCGATCCGAGAGCGTGGTCTTGCCGTGGTCGATGTGGGCAATGATGCAGAAGTTGCGGGTAAGATTCGAGTCGAACATCGGCGGCCCGGTACTATAGGGGTACGGGGGGGAGCGTCAACTGCCGATGGGCGTGGGGAATTCACGGCCCGCCGTGCGATTCCACCGTCAGCGCCGTGACCCGGATCACCTCGCACGCCCCGTCGCCCGTGTCGGTCCGGGTGAGCGACGAACGCCAACGGAAGCCGGACGGCCCCCGGACCTGCACCAGATCCCCGTCGATGCACACGATGTCGTCGAGGCGAACGCCGGACAACGCGTCTGCCACCGCCGCATCCGCCGGGATGAGGTGGTTGTTGGAGCTGTGGAAGCCGACCTCGTTCCGCTCGATGCGCGGACCCCCGCGCCCCCACTCGCAGACGTAAAATCGGCCCCGCTGGGAAATGTCGAGCCGCCCGTAAAAGGCCGGGTCGGACATCACGCCCCAACCAAGCACCAGATCGCGCGGCGCGATGGCGGCTGCCCGGTCCCAGTAGTAACGTTTGACTCCCAGGACGCGGGCGCGGATGCGGTAACTGGCCAGCGAGGTAGCGTAGTAGCCGCTGCTGATGCCCAAGGGCCATTCCTCGGTGGACTTCGCCGCTCCCTGCACCGGTTCTTCCGGGACCGCCACGCCCGCCGGGGGCAAACGGCGGGCGGTTCCGTTCCAGAGCAGCCAACCCCCGAGCAGCAGGACGACCAGCCAGAGACAGGAGCGGAGAGTCATGATCGGAATCTGGTGGGACAAAGCGCCTTATCAGCAATTCCCTTGCCCGATCACCAGGGTTGAATCGGCGGGCGGTTTCCATTACATAGATCCGCCCGCCGATTCTCCATGCCCGCCACTCCCCCAGAAGGTTTGCTCGACCGCCCGCTGCTGCGCCAACTGGCCGGTGAAAAATTCTTCGCGCGTGGCGAACAATATTTTGCCGGGGGTCACGTACGGCAGTTGCACGCGGGTTCGGATCGCGCGACCGCCCGGGTGGTGGGAACGCAGACCTATCGCGTCAAACTCTGGCGGGCCCGCAGCGAATTGCATTGGTCCTGCACCTGTCCGCTGGGGCGCGAAGCGACGTTCTGCAAACACACGGTTGCGGTGGGTCTGGCCTGGCTGGCGAGCGCGGTGGGAGCGGGGGGCACGGGTTCCGTCGGTGCCGCGCGCCGGGCGGAAGAAGCGCGGCGCGAACGCATCCACCAGCACCTGCACGGCGTGGACCGGGAGCGGCTCGTCGCCCTCCTGCTCGAAGCGACCGATTACGACGACATCCTGCGCCGCCGGCTGCTGCTGGAAAGCATCGGCGTGTTGAATACCGGGGGCGGGCGGCGCGCGGGCGGCCCGGCGCAACCACCCGACCTCGCGGCCTACCAGGCCATCCTCGGGGAGGCCATCGAAACCGGCGACTACGTGGATTACGAAGCGTTGCCGGATTACGCCCAAGGCGTGGAAGAAGCCATTCATCCGCTCGGCGACCTGTTGCAAATGGGTTACGCGGCCGCGGTGGTCGAACTGGCGGAGTTCGCGCTGCTGGCGTTGGACAAGGCCGCCGAGCTGCTCGACGGCGGTGACGGTTCGCTGAACCGGACCTATGACCGTTTACAGCATTACCACCTGGAAGCCTGCCGGGCGGCGCGGCCAGACCCGGCGGAGTTGGCCGCCCGGCTGCTGGGCTACGAGTTGGAGGGGGGACTCGGCATCTTCAACAACGCCGCAAAAACCTATGCGGACGTGCTGGGCAAACGGGGACTGGCGGCGTGGCGTCGTCTGCTCTCGGCGGAATGGTCCGAACTGGTCAAGCTCACGCAGGGGAAACCGGCGAAAGGCGGTGCGCTCCAACCCATCGACCACCGGCGCTACCAACTTCAGGCGTTGATGGAAAATCTGGCGGAAGCCGAGGGCGACGTGGACGCCCTGATCGACATCAAGCAGCGCGATCTTTCCAGTCCGCACGACTTCCTTTCCCTGGCAGAGCTTTGCCGTTCGGCGGATCGGCACGAAGAGGCTCTGGCCTGGGCGGAACGCGGCCTGCGCGAGTTTCCCGACCGGCTGGACAACGCCGGGCTGCGCGATTTCCGGGTGGCGGAACTGCAACGTCAAGGCCGCCATGACGAAGCTTTGGCGATGGCCTGGGAAGACTTTGCCCGGTTCGGCAACCTGGAATATTTCCGCAAACTCAAGCAGCAGGCGCGCACGACCGGTGGTGGCTGGCCGCCCTGGCGGGAGAAGGCGTTGGCGCAACTGCGCGAGCGGATCAAGCGGGAGCAGCGCGCGGCGAAACGCCACCGGTGGTCGCAGCCGCCCGACCATAGCGCGGTCGTGGAAATCCTCCTCGACGAGCGCGCCACGGACCAGGCCTGGGCGGAGGCGGAACGCGGCGGCTGCCACGCGGGCCTCTGGCTCCGATTGGCGGCCCGGCGGGAGAAATCCCACCCGGAGGACGCGTTGCGCGTTTATCGGTCTCGTTTGGAGCCGACCATCGCGCGCGGCGGTCAGACGGCTTACAAAGAAGCCGTCGAACTGCTCGAAAAAGTTGGGGCGCTGCTCGTCCGACTCAACCGGCCCGCCGAGTTCGACTCCCTGCGCGACGAGGTCCGCATGACCCACCGCAAAAAGCGCAGCCTGATCAAGCTGCTCGACGCCGGGGTCGCCGAAAAATAACGCGGGGTGCGCGCGTTCGCCGTGGCAGCGGCGTATCCGTTGACTCAGGCCGGTCCGTATCCTACCCCTCTTCTCCATGTCGGCATCCTATTGGTACAAAGACGCGATTATTTACCAGGCCCACGTCAAGGCCTACGCCGACAGTAACGGCGACGGCATCGGGGATTTCGGCGGTCTGATGACCAAGCTGGACTACCTCCAGAGCTTGGGCGTGACGGCCATCTGGCTGCTGCCCTTTTACCCCAGCCCGTTGCGGGACGACGGCTACGACATCGCAGATTACTACAACGTGAATCCGCAGTACGGCACGCTGGACGATTTCAAGGCGTTTCTGCACGAGGCGCACGCCCGCGGGTTGCGCGTGATCACGGAACTGGTCATCAACCACACGAGCGACCAGAACCCGTGGTTCCAGCGCGCCCGCCGCGCGCCGCTTGGCTCGGTCGAGCGCGATTTTTACGTCTGGAGCGATACCACCGAAAAGTATCAGGACGCGCGCATCATCTTCAAGGACTTCGAGCCATCCAACTGGACGTGGGACCCGGTCGCCGGACAGCACTACTGGCACCGGTTTTTCCACCACCAGCCCGACCTGAACTTCGACTCGCCCGCCGTAAAGGAGGAAGTGCTCAAGGTGTTCCGGTTCTGGCTGGATATGGGCGTGGACGGCCTGCGGCTGGACGCCATTCCCTATCTCTTCGAGCGCGACGGCACCAACTGCGAGAACCTGCCAGAAACGCACGCTTATCTGAAAGAACTGCGTGCCGCCGTGGAAAGAGAATACCCCGACGCCATGCTCCTGGCCGAGGCCTGCCAGTGGCCCGACGACGTGGTGGCCTACTTCGGCGACGGCGACTCTTGCCACATGGCGTTTCACTTCCCGGTGATGCCCCGGCTGTTCATGGCGCTCCAGATGGAGGACCGCTACCCGGTGGTGGACATCATGGAGCAAACGCCCGCCATCCCGGCGAATTGCCAGTGGGCGATCTTCCTGCGCAACCACGACGAACTGACCCTCGAAATGGTCACCGACGAGGAGCGCGACTACATGTACCGCATGTACGCCGCCGACCAGCGCGCGCGGATCAACCTGGGCATCCGCCGCCGCCTCGCCCCGCTGTTGGGCAATAACCGGCGCAAGATCGAGTTGCTCAACATCCTGCTCTTTTCGCTGCCCGGCACGCCGATCATGTACTACGGGGATGAACTCGGGATGGGCGACAACATCTACCTGGGCGACCGCAACGGCGTGCGGACGCCGATGCAGTGGAGCCCCGACCGCAACGCCGGGTTCTCGCGCGCCAATCCGCAGCAGCTTTATTTCCCGATCATCATCGACCCGGAGTATCACTACGAGTCGGTCAACGTCGAGAATCAGGAGCGCAACCTGTCCTCCCTGTTGAATTGGACGCGCCGGGTCACGGCCATGCGCCGCCGCTATCTGGCGTTCGGTCGCGGCACGATGGAATTCCTCGCGTCGGACAACACCAAGGTCCTGACCTTCCTGCGCCGCTACGAAAACGAGATCATCCTGGTCGTGGTGAATCTCTCGCGTTTCGCCCAGTCGGTGGAACTCGACCTGACGGAGTTCGCGGGAACCCAGCCCCGCGAATTATTCAGCCAGAACAAGTTTCCCAAGGTGCGCACGGATGTGCCGTACAATCTGACGGTCGGTCCGCACGGGCATTACTGGCTGCTGTTGGTGGCATCGCACGCCCCCGGCGCGGAGGGCGATAGCCAGCAGTTGCCTCTTCTGAGCGGCGTCGCCAGTTACCAGGACCTGTTCTCGAACCAGGCCCGCACCACCCTTCAAGACACGATCCTGCCTGCGTATTTGCCAGCCTGCCGGTGGTTTCGCTCCAAGGCGCGTACGATCCAGAAAGTTCAGCTGAAGGAGATGCAATCGGTCGGCGACGAACCGGACTCGTCGCGCCTGCTATTTCTGGATGTCAGCTTCACGGAAGGCTTGCCGGAAACCTACGTTTTGCCTCTCCAGATTCTGCCTGCGGAGGCCCTTGAATCCCGCCGCTCCGCCGCACCCACCAGCCCGGTCGCCCTGCTCGACGACGGCAGCGCCCTCTGCGACGCCAGCGCGGACGAGGGGTTCCAGGCCGCGTTGTTCGCCCTGGTCGCCGGGAACAAAGTCCTCGGCGACGGATCACGCGGCACGCTGGCGGGCACCTCGTCGGAGACGGCGCGTCCGGCGTTGAACGCAATGACGGGCGCCCTGCACAGCCGGGCGCTCGGGGTGGAGCAAAGCAATACTTCCATCGTTTATCACAACCAGTTCTTCCTGAAGCTCTATCGCAAGGTCGAGGAAGGCGAGAGCCCGGACGTGGAACTCACCCGCTTCCTGAGCGAAAAAGCGCATTTTCCCAACGTCCCGCCCTTTGCCGGGCAGATCGAGCACCGCCCGTCGGCCAAGGGTAACCAGCCCCCCCAGGTGCTCGCCATGCTGCAAACCTGGGTCGCCAGCGAGGGCGACGCCTGGACGCTGACCGTGGACGCCGCGACCCGCTACCTGGAACGGGTCTTGGCTGCGCACGCCACTTTGACCGATGCGCTCCCGGTCTATTCGCCTCACCTGCTGCAGAACGATGTGCTGACCAGTTTGCCCATCGTCAATGAGTTGGTCGGCGGCGTCTATCCGAGCCGCGCGGAACTTTTGGGACAGCGGACCGGCGAGATGCACCTGGCGCTCGCGGGCCCCGCCACGGCGGATAATCCCGCCCTGACGCCCGAGCCGTTCAACATGCTCTACCAGCGGTCGCTGTTGCAATCCATCTACACGCTGACCCGCCGCGTGTTCGCCGGGTTGAAACGCAAACTGCCCGACCTATCCCCCGCCCTGCAAGCGGATGCCTCCCGTCTGATCGACGCCCAGAAAACGATCAACGCGCAACTCGAACAGGTGCTCAAAGGCCGCATCCAGGCCATGAAAACGCGTATCCACGGTGACTACCACCTGGGGCAGGTGCTTTTCACGGGCAAGGACTTTGCCATCATCGACTTTGAAGGGGAACCCGCGCGCTCCCTCGGTGAGCGGAAGCTGAAACGCTCCCCGCTGGCGGACGTGGCCGGGATGCTTCGCTCGTTCCACTACGCGATTTCCAGCGCGCTCATCAAGAAAGTGACCGTCCTGGAGGAGGATGCCGTGTTCCTCCAGCCCTGGGCCGAGTGCTGGTACGCCTACGTGGCGGGTAGTTTCCTGCGCGCTTACGTCAAGACGGTGGCCGGGGCCACGTTCGTCCCGGGCGAGCCCGCCGCGTTCGAGAGCTTGCTGCAAGCGTTCCTGTTGGAGAAGGCGGTTTACGAGGTTGGCTACGAACTGAACAACCGCCCGGATTGGATTGCCATCCCGATCCGGGGCATCTTCCAGGTCATCGGGCAGCCGCCCGGCGTGCTTTCCGCGTCGCCTCAAACGGCTTCCGAGATGACGCTGGCATAGAGCGCTTCCGGGGCGATTGCCGACGTGGCATCGATCCACGGCGCAATGGCCGCTCCTACCCGGTCAGCGAGGCGAAGCTGGCTGTAACGCGAGCGCAAAGCATCGGCGGCCCGGCACAGTTGCCCCACGCGTTCCACATAGACGGCTGGCCGGTGGTGCTCGCACAACCATTGCCGCCCGCGCTGTCCGGCCTCGCGGAATTTTCCGGGATCGGTCAGCAGCGTGCGCAGATGCCGCTGGATGTCGGCAGCTTCTTCTTCCGGACGCACAAAAAACACGGTCTCCGGCGGTAGTCCGGCGTACCCTTCCGTGAGCGTCACGAGGCTCGGCAGCGCGTGGTCCCAGATACGCAGTTGGCTGGCTGAAGCTTCCCCCATCGAGGGAAACCGCAGGTTAACCGCGAGGTCGGCCCGGGCCAACCCCGCGTCAAGTTCGGCGTCCGGCACGTATCCGTGCAGTTTGACTTGTGCCGCCAACCCGAGCGCACCTACCGCCGTCTCCACTTCGCGCTGGTGCAGCATCTCCCCGAAGATTTCCACCTCGAAGCGGCGGCGCTCCGGCATCGTCGCCAGGGCAGTGAGAAATTCCACCACCCGGCGATTGACGTTCAGGTGTCCGAACAGGATCAAGCGAGCGGTCTCCGAAGCGTCGGCCCTGCTTGTCCCCGGATGTTCCGGGGCCGTCGGCCGTTCGACCGCACGGGGTAGATAAGGCAACGGGGCAACGACGACCGGTACGTCGGTCACCTTGCGGATCACCTCCCGCGCGTGTTCCGTGTGGACCACGATGCCCAAGGCTCCCCGGCTCACCCATTCGAGCATGGGAAAATGCTCGGCCATGAAATCGATGGAGACTTCCTGCCGCCAATAAGCGATGCCTGCCTCGTAGCCGAGCGACCCGTAATGTTGCCGCATCACTTTGAGATAGCTGGCCTGATCGCCCAGCCGCTCGCGGTAGATCCCTTCAAAAAAATGATGAAACTTGAGGTCGTGCAGCACGACGATCCCGGGCTTGGCCTGACTCAGAAACCAGGTGTGCGAGAAAAACCCCGGGTGGTTGCCGAGGTTGTAAACCGGGAGGTCCAGTGCGTTCAATTCCAGCAGCAGCCCGGTCGGAACCTCGCCCACGGAAGCCGGGAAAGCCCGGCCTTCAACTCCGCGGGTAAACCCCACCGGTTTTTCGGTGTAGAAGCGCGTTTCAAAAGCCGCTTCCAGCGCCGGGGCCAGCCGCCGGGTGTGGTTGGCAATCTCCGAACGTTCCGGCGGCAGCGGGGAAAACCACGCGAGTTTCATGGTTCAGGCAATGAGCGCAGACACGACGTGATCCCAACTGATTCCGCGCGACAGATAAGCCTCGCGTCCGGCGCGGCCCATCGCTGCCGCCCCCGCCGGATTTTCCCACAGCCTGGCCAACGCCGCCCCCAGCGCAGCGCCGTCGGGCGTCGTGACCGACCCCGTCACGCCGTCCGTCACAAATTCCAGCGGTCCGCCGGAGTCCGTGCACGTCACCACCGGCTTGCTCGCGAGCATCGCTTCCAGGGTGACGTATCCGTAATCCTCGTCGAACGGCGGGTAGATCACGCCTCGGCAGCGGGCGTATAACCGCACTTTTTCCTGTTCGGTGACCCGCCCGAGCATCTGCACCCTGTCACGCACTCCGAACCGATCGATCTCCGCTACCAATTGTTCATAATATCGGTCGTCCTCGCTCTCGCCGCAGATGACCAACCGGCTGGCGCCCCCCCCCGCCGCCAACCCCTCCACCGCGAGGTGCTGGCGCTTGGAGGCGTTGATCCGGCTCGGAAAAAAGAAGTAGCCGTCATCCTCGGCCTCGCAGTAGAAAGCGTCGGCGTTCTGCGGCGGATGGTAGAGCGGCGTGGAATCCAACTCGCAATATTCCTGAAGTCGGCGCGAAACGTTCTGCGAGTTGGTGAACACGCTCCGCGCCTCGGGGATGAGTTGCGTGTCCGCCCGGCGGATGGCGTCGCGCACCTCGCGCCCCGTGCCGTAGTGCGCCATGTCGCCCAGCGGGTGTTCCCACTGCTCGTAAGCCTGCCGGTGCTGGTGCAGAATCCACAGCACCTTGTTGGGATGCGGAATCAGGTAGGCGGGGAATTTCAACCCGACGACGCGGTCCACCTTCCGCCCGTTGGACTCACTCAGGTCCAGCAAACGGCAGGCCAGCATCGTGTCCAGGATGCGTTCGGGCGGATACCACTTGAACGGCACGGCCACGATCTCGGCGCGGTGCCCGGCGGCCTGAAATGCGTCCAGCAGACTGCGGGCATGGATTTCCGCCCCGCCGCTGATGAACGGAACCTGCGTGGTGGCGATCAGGATGTGCATCAAGAGGTACGGATGCGATCAATGCGGCCCCGCAGTGCCCGGTTCCGGTGGCTGCGGCCGCTCACTTTCGAGCGCGGCCACCCGCTCGTCCAGAGCGGCCAGACGGGCCGAAGTGATGCCGTTCAACCGGTTTTCCACGGCCAGCATCCAATCGTGCTGCTGACGGCTGGACTGGGCGGCTTCGGTCATCCATTTTTCCGCCGCCATGACCCGCTCGTGCAACGCCTGATTCTGCCGCTGCAACTGGCGGTTGATTTCAACCAGCCGTTCCGCCGCTTCCAGCACGATGAAATTGAATCCGCCCTGGTTGCGGTACCACGGCCGCAGGATGCCCGGCGTGGCGTCGCTGACCGTAATTTTGCTCCGCGCCCGCGTCAGCATGGCGGCGGCCTCGTCGAGGGGAAACTCCGGCGCGCCCGGTCGGCGGGTCTCGGTCACCGGTTTCACCGAGGGCGGCGGCAACGGCTCCGGCGCGGGGGGGAGTTCCCCCTTGGCGATGCTTGCGGCGGTGACGAACCGTCCGCTGCCCTCGGTCTGGCGGGCAGCGACACGGATGCGGTCCGCAAGTTGGTGGCGTGACAGGGGCGGGATCATCAGTGGGCGGATGGAAAGGGCGGTAAGTTACGGACGCGGATTCGCCTTTCAATGCTTTTCCTTTCCTGCCGGCTTTGTCCCCCACCCGTTTGACCGGGCGCAAACGCCTCAAATCGTCCCCTCCAGTCTCCGCCCCGCCAACCGCCAGATCGGCCCCGAGGGCGCGTCGCGCAGCCAATCGAGGTGCGTCGTGGTAATGAGTTGCTGGGCGTTGGTCGGCAGCGCGTTGAGCAGCGCATTGCGCCGCGTCACGTCCAGTTCGCCGAAGATGTCGTCCAGCAAAAGCAACGGCGGTTGCTTCCAGACGGCTTCCAGCAAGCGGGCCTGGGCCAGCTTGAGGGCGAGCGCCGTGGTGCGCTGCTGCCCCTCCGACCCATACACGCCGACGGGCTGACCTCCCAGGCACAGTGACAGGTCGTCCCGGTGCGGGCCGACGCGCGTCTGGCGCAGCCGCGCTTCTTCCTCACGGGACTCCCGCAACCTGGCGGCGAAATCCTCGCCCGCCCCCGGTTGATATTGCAAGCTCAACGCTTCGGGGCCGCCGGTGGCCGCCTCCGTGCGGATGGCCGCCTGCGCACTCGCCGCCCAGGGCACCAGTTCGGCGACCAGACTGCGGCGGAGGTCCGTCAGCAGCCGACCCGCATCCAGCAACGGCGTGTCGTAGGCTTCCACCTCGCGCCAGCGCACCGGGACCGCTTTGAGCAGCCGGTTGCGCGAGCGGAGCGCCCGTTCGTAGGCGCGCAGGCTGCTGCGGTAGAGCGGTTCGATCTGGCTGCCCAGGAAGTCCAGAAAGCGCCGCCGCCCATCCGCGGGCCCCCGCACCAGTTCCACGTCCGTGTTGCTGAAATACACCAGCCGCGCCGCGCGCAGGTATTCCGCCGTGCCGCTTTGCTCCACGCCGTCGAGCACCAGCTTGCGCCGTTCCGCGCTGTGGTAGAACTGGAGTTGGCGGCTCCCCCAATACCCTTGCAGCGCAAAGCCCCTCGCCTCCTGCCGGATGAGCGGCGTCAGCGTCGGAGAACGCGGCGACGCCAGCCGCAGCAACACGCACGCGGCCTCCAGGATGCTCGTTTTACCCTGTGCGTTGTCGCCGGTGAAAAACTGAACCCCCGGCGCAATCTCCACTTCCAGCGTCTCGAAGCACCGGAAATCGTGCAGTTTGATCTGGGTCAACATACCGCCACCCGGGCTGCCACCCCACCCCATTCCGCCACCGTCCCCGCCAACCGACCGGGCTCAGTTGGGAAAAAACCGGCCGGGTTGCGACGCACTGGGCGACTCGGCGGGTCGAGTTTTACGCTCGGCGCCCTCACCCGTCTTACCGTCCACGCGGGTTCCCTGGGTGTCCGAAAAACTCTTGGAGTCGTTGTGGCTGTCCACTTGGTGGTCGCTGTAATTCGGCTGGTGGCTGGAGCCGTGGCCGTAGCTCTCCGGGATGTCCGCCGCGCTGTGTTTGTCGCACGCGCCGAGCAGGCACATTGCCGCCAGGAGCGCGCCGGGCAGCGCCAGTCGAAAACCGAGGGGAAAACGCGGGGAAAGCAGTCGCATGATGATCCCCTTCTAAAGCCGTCGCCGCCGGTGTTGTCAAACGACAAAACACTCCCGCACTCGACGGGCCACCCGTTCCGCGCTTAATTACGTCCCTTTTCCTGCTGGTTCTCACTTCCGCGTTCCCACTTCCGCCTTCCCGCCATGCTCACGATCCGCAATCTCCGCAAGTCCGTTGGCGGACGAACGCTCTTTGAAAACGCCTCCTTGCAGGTGAACTACGCCGAACGCGTCGCCCTGGTCGGACCCAACGGCGCGGGGAAATCCACGTTGTTTTCGCTGATTCTGCGCAAGGATGAGCCGGACACCGGCACCATCGAACGCGACGAGTGGACGATGGTCGGCTACCTGCCGCAGGAAAGCGAACCCGTCGGCGGCGAATCCGTTCTGGACGTGGCGACCGGTCGCGCCGGCGAACTCCCCGCCCTGGAAAAGCGTCTGCGCGAACTCGAAGCCGCCGGGACCGTGGACGGTGCGGAGTACCTCGAAGCCTCCGCCAAGCACGACGCCCTCAGCAACCCGCAAACCGAAGCCAAAGCGAAGAAGATGCTGCGCGGCCTGGGCTACCGCGAAACCGATTTCGAGCGGCCCGCCCGCGAGATGAGCGGCGGCTGGATCATGCGCGCTCACCTGGCCCGCCTCCTAGTCATGGAGCCGGACCTCCTCCTTTTGGACGAACCGACCAACCATCTCGACCTCCTGTCGCTGCTGTGGCTTCAAAATTACCTGAAGACTTACTCCGGCGCACTGCTGATGATCTCCCACGACCGCGAGTTCATGGACGAGGTGGTCGAGAACGTCTACGAGATCGCCGAGCAAAAGCTGACCGCCTACGCGGGCAACTATTCCGCGTTCCTCAAGCAGCGCGAGATGAACTACGAGCAGCAGTCCGCCGCGTACAAAAACCAGCAGAAGGAAATCGCGGCCCTGCGAGAATTTGCCGACCGCTTCCGCTCGGTGGCGTCCAAGGCGTCGCAGGCGATGAGCAAGCTCAAGCAGATCGAGCGGATGGAACTCGTTGAAAAGCCCATCCCGCCGCGCAAACCGTTCCGGTTGCAAATCCCCACCCCGCCGCGCGGCGGCCAGCGCGCCATCTCGCTCGAAGGCATCCACATGGCCTACGGCAACCATCCCGTGTATAAAGGTCTCGACCTGGAAATCGAGCGCGGGGAGCGCACGGTGCTGGTCGGTCCGAACGGCGCGGGCAAATCGACGTTGCTCAAAATCCTCGCCGGGGTGGTCGCGTATCAGAAGGGCGAACGCAAACCGGGCCACAACGCCAAGATCGGCTACTTCAGCCAGCATCGCTCGGAAACGCTGGACTCCGAACGCACCGTCATCGAGGAAGTGCTGGCCAGCGCCGCCGAACTCCGCGAGGACGAAGCTCGCGGCATTTTAGGCTCGTTCCTCTTCCGCAAGGACGAGATTTACAAGAAGACCGGCGTGCTCAGCGGCGGCGAGAAAAGCCGTTTGAACCTGATCAAATTTCTCGTCGATCCGCCGAATCTCCTCCTCATGGACGAGCCCACGACCCATCTGGACATCCTGACGGTCGAATCACTCATCCTCGCCCTCGAAAAATACGAAGGCACTTTGGTCTTCATCAGCCACGACGTGCATTTCATCCGTCTGCTGGCGACCAAGGTGCTCCACGTCAACGCCGGACAAGTGGTGCCCTACTCCGGCGGCTACGACTACTACCTGGAAAAATCCGGCCTGCTCGAAAACGAGCGGGCCGCTCTCACCGCCGACGGCAGCGCCTGACTTTCTACCGGACTTCCGAAGGCAAAGCCGCACGCCATGCTTTGTCCGTGGACCTTGAACCTTGTACCTTCCTTGGTTCCTTGAATTCTTGTACCGTCTTCCGCCAGCAGTCACTTCACCTTGATCAACTCGACCTGGAAAATCAACGTCTCGTCCGGCCCGATGGCCCCACCCGCCCCGCGACGGCCATAGGCGAGTTTCGACGGGATGTAGAACTCGTATTTCGCGCCTTCCTTCATCAACTGGACACCTTCCGTCCAACCGGCGATCACGTGGTTGAGCGGAAATTCGATGGGCGTGCTGCTTTTGTCGAACTCCTTGCCGTCGATGGTCGTGCCGCGATAATTGACCTGCACCGTGTCGGTCGCTTTGGGACTCGCGCCGGTTCCCTCTTGCAGGACTTTGTATTGGAGCCCGCTGGCGGTGGTCTTCACGCCTTCTTTGGTAGAGTTTTCATGGAGATATGCGTCTCCTTTTTCGAGGGCGGATTGAGCCATAATAGAGAGGGGAGTCAGGGTGATCGCCAATGCAGCGGCCAGGATGCGCAGGGTTGGGTGTGGGTTCATCGGCAAAGGAAGATACGCACGAAGATACCGAATCGGGCGTTTCCGTCCGATTTTTTGCGGACGCTCTCGTCGTTGCTCTGCAAGGTCATTCGATTTGGCACCAGCAGGTCAGTGTTGGGGAGCGCACGCGCCTCGCGTGCTGCGGACGGCGCCCCGCCGTTCGCTCCGGTGCGCGCCCCCCGCGCTTTGTCGAGGCGCCAAAGAGAGCCCGCGCCTCGCGTGCGCTCCCCGGGCTCCTCTGCAAACTGAAAGACCTTGCCTTGATCTGGCACAGCCTTGACGCTGCCGCCTTCCTTTTATACCCTCTTCGCAACGGTTTTCCCCCCCTCTGATGCCCGCCACTTCCACCCGTGCTCTTCTGTCCCTCGCCGTCTTGACCCTGATCGGCGTTTTCTTTTGCGGTGCGGGGGTGGCCCGGGCAGAACTGGCCTGGACCCGGAAAAACGTCGAACTGAAGGCGGACGCGCAAACCTCGGTGGTGGAAGCAAAGTTCCCCTTCAAGAACACCGGTGCGAAGGCCGTCGATGTCACGCAGGTGATGAGCAGTTGCGGCTGCACCACGGTTGCGTTGGAAAAACGTCACTACGAGCCGAACGAAGGCGGCGAAATTGTTGCCCGCTACACGCTCGGCGAACACACCGGTCAGCAAAAAAAGTCGGTGCTCGTCACCACCAACGACGGCTCGGAACCGGTTGAACTGACCCTGGCCGTCCGCATTCCCGAAATCCTGCGGATCACCCCTGCGTTCGTCACCTGGAAACATGACGAAGC
Organism: PVC group bacterium; assembly: GCA_903642295.1. Classification (GTDB taxonomy): domain Bacteria; phylum Verrucomicrobiota; class Verrucomicrobiia; order Chthoniobacterales; family SZAS-18; genus CAHJWO01. The sequence goes on from CAHJWO010000043.1 coordinate 17,400, forward strand.
CCCCACGCCGAAGCAGATCATTTTTGAGATGATGCAGGACACGCCGATCAAGGACATCAGCGTCCAGTCCTCCAACTCGGCGGTGACCGCCGAACTGGTCCCATTGGTGAAGGGCCGCAAGTATCAACTGACCGTCAACCCCGGCCATACCGATCAGCATCTGTTCGCCACGCTCGCTGTCCACACTCAATTCGGCGACAACGAGCGGGTTTTCCGCACCTATGCGACGGTGCAGCCGGCGGTGCAGGGGGATTGAGGCCTCGCCGGGTCCGGTGCGGCTGCATCCGCGCGACTCGCGCCTCACAACCGATTCGGCAGGTAATGAAAACCATCCCTTCACGCCTGTGGTCGGTTGCCGCAGTGATTCTCCTGGCGGCCGCCCCCGGCCTCCAGGCGCAAACTTCCACGACCACCACGACCACCGTCGTGCCTGATCCCACCAGCCCGACGGGTACGGCCACCCAGACCACGGTCACCACCACCGCGCCTGCCCAACCCACTCCGCTCCCCGGTCAGCACGTCGCGGAGATCGAACTGGTGGTTGCCCGGGGCAAAGTTCAGGCCTATTTCGGCAACGCCGCCCGGGGCGAGAAACTGGAGATCGGCAGCGCGGAGATCAATATCAAGCTCCCGAGCCGCGCCACGGTCACCAAGCTCGCCAGCCGCGATGACGATTCCCCTAATTCCAAGCACGTTACCGCCGACAATCCCTGGCACGTCTCGGTGCCGTTCGACGGTCCGGGGCGCTACGTCTTCAACATCTCGGATTGGGACGATGCGGTGGTCACTTCTTGCGTGGTGAAAGTGGACGGCCAAGTCGTCTTCAGCGGCCACGGCAGTGAAGACGACTTCAAAGGCTGGGCGCAAAAGTTCTATGGCGAAGGGGTCCGCAAGACCGGCGACCGCGAAATCGCCTTCATCGTCAACGGCGCGCGCTAAAGTTTCGGCGTCTCCTTGGCGCTGGCTTTCTGATCCAGGCCCAGTGCCTCGCTCAGAAAGCCCCAGCGGTCGGCAACTTCCTCGATCAACTTGGAAGTGGGCCGACCGCCGCCGTGCCCACTTTTGGTTTCGATGCGGATGAGCACCGGGGCGTCGCCGCCCTGGTCCGCCTGCAAGGCGGCGGCGAACTTGTAACTGTGGGCCGGGACGACGCGGTCGTCATGGTCCGACGTGGTGACCAGCGTCGCCGGGTAATGCACGCCCGGCTGGAAATGATGCACCGGTGAATAAGCGTAGAGCGATTTGAATTGCTCGGGGTCATCCGAGGTGCCGTAGTCGGAAGCCCATCCCCAGCCGATGGTAAACTTCTGGAAGCGCAGCATGTCCATCACGCCGACCGCTGGCAGGGCCGCGCCAAAGAGGTCGGGCCGCTGCGTCAACGCCGCGCCGACGAGCAGGCCGCCGTTGCTCCCGCCAAAGATCGCCAGTTTCGGCGTCGAAGTGTATTTATTCTCGATCAGGTATTCAGCGGCGGCGATGAAGTCGTTGAAGACGTTTTGCTTGTTCGCCTTGGTGCCCGCCTGGTGCCAATCCTCGCCGTACTCGCCGCCACCGCGCAGGTTCGGCACGGCGTAGATGCCGCCCATCTCCATCCAGACGAGGTTGGCGGGCGAGAACGCCGGCGTCAGGCTGATGGCAAAGCCGCCGTAGCCGTAGAGCACGGTCGGATTGTTGCCGTTCCGCTTCATCCCCTTCTTATAGGAGATGAACATGGGGACCCGGGTGTTATCGCGGCTGTGGAAGAACACCTGTTCGGTCGTATAATCATCCGCATTGAACGGTACTTTCGGCGCGAACACCGGCTTGGTTTCGCCGGTTTTCACGTCGTAGCGATAGACGCTGGACGGTGCCGTGTAGCTCGTGAAAGAGAAAAAAGTCTCCGAATCGCCGGGCTTCCCGCCAAAACCGCTCGCCGTACCCAACCCGGGAAACGCTACCTCCGCCAGTGCCTTCCCATCGGCGGCATAGACCTTGACCTGCGAGTGGGCGTCCTTGAGATAATCCGCGACGAATCTTCCGCCAACGTAGTTGACTGCCTGGAGCGTTTCGGCGGTCTGCGGGATGATCTCGCGCAGCGCGTGATCCATTGAATTTGTCTCCAGTGCCACCAACCTCCCGCGCGGGGCGTCTTTGTCGGTCACGAAATAAAAGGTGCCGCCATCGTTGCCGACGAAATTGTAACTGGCGTCGGCGTTGGAAAGAAGTTCAACCACCGGCGAGCCCGCCAGGCCTTCCGTCAACGACCGATAGAAGATGCGGTTTTTCGGATCGGTGCCGTGGGAGACATTGATGATCAGGTAGCGCCCGTCGTCGGTGACTTCGCCGCCGAAGCCCCATTCCTTTTCGTCCTTGCGCTCGTAAACCAGCACGTCCTTGGCCTGTTCGGTGCCGACGGCATGGTAATAGAGTTTCTGGTAGTAATTGACGCTCTGAAGCTGCGTCTTTTCATCCGGCGCGTCGTACCCGCTGTAAAAGAAGCCCTTGCTGTCCTTGGTCCAGGCCGCGCCGGAAAACTTGGACCACTGAATCGTGTCCGTCGTGTCGATGCCGGTAGCCACGTCCTTGACGTGCCAGACGGTCCAGTCCGACCCCGACGTGTTCACGCCATACGCCATGTAGCGTCCGTCCTCGCTGATCGCGTAGCCGCCGAGCGACACCGTGCCGTCCGCCGAAAGTTTGTTCGGATCGAGCAGTTCGGTCGGCTCCTGATCCAGCGCGGGTGTCGTGTAGATCACGCTCTGGTTTTGGAGCCCGCTGTTTTTCGAGAAAAAGTAGCGTCCGGCCTCTTTTTGCGGCACGCCGAATTTTTCGTAATCCCAAAGCTGCGCCACCCGCTGATGGATGCGCTCGCGGGAAGGGATCTTGCGCAGGTAGTCGAAGGTCAGCTTGCTCTCGGCCTCCACCCATTCCTTGGTCTCCGGCGAATTGGCATCTTCGAGCCAGCGGTAGGGATCGGCCACCTTCGTGCCGTGGTAGTCATCGACCTGATCGGTCTTTTTGGCTTCCGGGTATTTGAAAGCCGCGCCTTCGGCAGTGGGCAAAGTCACGAGGATGGTGGTCAGGAGGAGCCAGCGCGCCCAACGACTGAGCGGGAGATATTGGGGAGCGGCGGGCGGAGAAGAGTGAAAATTCATGGCGGGCGGTCAGCGGCGGATTCGCGTACTGTAGCGTCTTCGGCTCCGCCCGCAACGACCCACCTCCGCGTGCTTACTCCCACTCTGTACCGGGGACGACTGGCCCCCTCGCCTACCGGCTACCTGCATCGGGGACACGCCGCGACCTTCCTGATGGCACAAAGCCGGGCCCGTGACCACGGCGGGACCCTCGTGCTACGGGTGGAGGACCTCGACCGCCAACGTTGCAAGCCGGAGTTCTCCGCCGCGCTACTGGAAGACCTGCGCTGGGCAGGACTGGAATGGCAGGAGGGCCCCGACGCGGGCGGTCCTTTCGGGCCCTACGTCCAGAGCGAGCGAATGCCGTTTTACCTCGAAGCGTGGTTCCGCCTGGCCGCGAGCGGCCTGATTTATCCCTGCACCTGCTCGCGCCGCGACGTGGAGCGGGCGCTGGGCGCTCCCCATGCCGATGATCGTGAATCCGTTTATCCGGGCACCTGCCGCCCGGTCGCGCCAACGCCCGTCCGCCAGGCGGAGCCTGCCGGTGTCAACTGGCGGTTTCGGGTACCCGATGGAGAAGCCACGCGGTTTGTCGATGGGTGCGCCGGGCCGCAGGCGTTCGTTTCGGGCCGGGACTTTGGAGATTTTATCCTCTGGCGGCGTGACAACGTCCCCGCGTATCAACTGGCGGTCGTGGTGGACGACGCGCTCATGCGGATCAGCGAAGTCGTGCGGGGAGCCGATTT
>CAHJWO010000044.1 GCA_903642295.1 PVC group bacterium
ACCTCGACGCCATCCACTTCTTCATCGTCGGCTACAACCTTACCATCAAGCAATCAACAGTAAGTTAACCACCACCTCGGGATCAAGTATCTTTGCACCGGCGAATGTCACCAGCTGGTGAATTGCAATCAAGCGATTGTTCAGCCCCACGAGACGTTGTCTAAAAACTTTCCTTGTTTTACCAAGCAGACTGAATGAGCAACCGGTCGGAGCATTTAACTAATGCTTCCCACCTACGCTGGCGGCGACTGAAACAGAAAACGACTTTATTTTAGTTTTTGCATCCAATGGTTGTGTCTTCGCCAATTTAGAAACGACTTTATTTTAAAATTCTGCTGGTGTATGTGAGTATGCTTCGTCTCTCAATGTGGTTTATGGTTTGAAAACGACTTTATTTCAACGCACCGACAGGGAGCGTTAGCCCGAGGAGTGTTTGGTCTGTAGTGCGGGTTGGGTGTTTTGTCCAGCTTCCGTGAGGGTAGCCAGACGTGGGTTCTGCGCCGCGAAGCGCACCGGGCGCTGTCGCCGAGCTTGCGGTGCGGGCGAGCGTGGTTGTCGTCCACGGGCCAGCCTTTCTGGCGTCACAACGCCGCGATGCGCCGGTAGCCGTCGCGGGGATGCGCCTCGCTCAACCCGCCCAGCCGCTGGGCGAGTCGTTGCTGGGTTGGCGTAGGCGGCTGGCCTTGGTCACCGCAGGTCGCCCGCGCAAGCCCTGGGTCTGGGTCCTTTCGTTGGCACCCCAGACTCCCTCAGCTCCCGACTCGAAAAAACGCAGTCACGTCAGGCGGCGCGGGGCGCGGGGTTAGAACGCGATGATCGCGTCCGCGCCGACCGTCACGGAATACTGCTTGGAAACGTCGTCGTAGGGACGGGTGTGCGCGCTCGTCGAATAATCGACGCGCACTTCCGGGCGGATCGTCAGATACTTGAGCGGCTTGTACTGCAAGCCAATCGTTGCTTCCAGATACGTGTTCGGGCCGCCGCCGTGCGTGGATTTGTCCAGTGGCACGCCGCCGCGCTCCAGGTTGGTGAAGTCGTCGAAGGCCCCGAACTGCGCTACGTAGAAGCCTTCGCTGTCGCGCACCGCCTCGGCCCGGGCCGAAAACGTCAGCTTGTCGTTAAAGGCATAAGCAACCGTCTCCGCGCCGCCGTAGAAGCTCGCGTCGAAGCCGTCATCATAGGTATACACGCCCTCGGTGATGCTGGTCAGCTTGTCGGTGAACTTGTAGGTGGCGACCAGGTCGGCGTAGTAGCGGAAGTCGTCCCGATGCACGTTGACGAAACGGATGCCGTTGTAGTTGAAGCCGAACGTTTCGCGCTGGTTTTCCGGCCCGGCGCTAAGCGTGGCCAGGAGCGTCAGCTTGCCGCCGACCAGGTTGTTCAGGCCGAAGCCGCCCAGGAAAGCCGCCCGCCCGTTGTTGTCGTAGACCGACGTGTTCGCGCCGCGCGTCACGCCCGCGTACAGGTCGAACGTGGGGTTGAAGTGGATCGTGCTCAGGACGCCGAGGTGCTGGAGCGGGATGCCGAAGTTGAAGATGTAATCGTGCGAGTAGAAGTAATTCGTGCGCGGGTCGATGGTTTCCGCGCCGATGATCGTGGCGAACTGGCCGAAGCGCAGGTCCACGCTGGCGTCCTTGTTGAGAAAGGGGAGCGGGGCGTGGAGGTTGCCGTAAGCCTCGACGACGTAGGGCATGATGATCGCGCGGTCCACGTTCTCCAGCGTGCCGAGGGTGTTGATGAAGCGGCCATCGCTGCCCGCGCCCGCCTGGAGCTTGAAGCCCCAGTCGAACTTGCCGGGCTCGGGCGCCAGGGCGCGTTCGATGGTGACGGTGGCCTGGTTGAGCAGGGGCTCGTTGGCGCGGTCGTCGAACACGCGGCCGAAGCTCTGGTGGTCGTCCGGGTCCGCCGGGTTGCCGGTGATGCCCGCCTCGACGAACGCGCTGAACTTGATGCGGCTTTCCGCCGGTTTTTCGACGACGGCTTTCCTGTCCTTGGCGTCGCTGCCGCCCAGGCCGTCCAGCGTGTCGAGGCCATCGGCGCGGGTGGAGGAGAGGCCACCAATGGTCAGGACACCGGCCAGGGCGGCGGTGCCGGCGAGGCGCGCACAGGTGCGCACGGAAGGGCGAAGAATTTGAATTTTCATCGGTAGAGCGGGTTCCTTTCGGTGGAAGGTGGAGTCGGCGGGGAGGGCCGGACGCAATCCCCATTTCAGGCCGAGGGGATTACGAGCTTATCGATCTAGTGACAAGCAATTTATTGCGAAAATTAGGATTATTTTCACGGGAGCGATTTCGAGGAAAAACATCGCCAGTTTTCGGGTGTCGCGCTGGCTGGAAAGCGTCAGGATGGATAGATTTACACGCGGTTGGGGGAGAAGACCTGGGGGCGGGTCCTGCCAGCTATCCAGAGTCTTTTTGGGGAAAGGCGATTCCCGGATGGCGGGTGCCGCCGACAGTCAGGGCAGGGCTCGGAGATGCCTCCCTACCTCGGTGTTGGGAAAGCTGCCACCTTGGAGGGCTTCTTTCCAGACAGTCAGGGACGGCTGGGACAGCCGGTCCCTACCTGGGTCACGAGCCAGGGGGCTTGGTGGCGAGTTTCTGCTGGGCCACCTGTGCCTTGGCGCGCTTTTCCTCCTCCTTGCCGAGCAGGGTCATCAACTGGCGGAATTGGGGGACAGGCAAAACCATCATGTCGGCGCGTTGGGCTTCCTCGGGCCGGAAGGCCTCGGCGGGCAGACCGGGCAGGAGCTTGGCGTCCTCGATGACGAGCGTGCCGTGGGCGTCGGTGTTGTGCCAATCGAGCCGCGTGGGCTGATACTGGTCGGTGCGGACCCAGAAACGAACCCCGCTGTTCTTGTCGGGCTTCTCGTCGTCCGGCGTGTCGATGTCGATCTTACGGTAGGGGACGCCGTCCACCGTGGCGGCGCCCGCGTCGCGCACGCCGACGAAACGGAACGCCAGCCAGATCAGCGCCTTGGGCAGCTTGAGGCGCAACGGCGAGATCGGCTCCTGTTGGGCTTTGGTGGGTGGGGTCTGGATCGCCCGGTCGAGCAGCGGGCGCAGCCGGGACGCGGGCGCGACCCAGACGGTTTGCCCCTGGCGGCCAATCGTGACAATCGTGCCGACGGCGGCGAACTGGAAGAAGACCTGGTCGGGCGGCTGGCAGCGGAACGCAAGGACGCTGCCCTGGAGTTCGGGCGGCTGGTTCGTGGCCTCGGCCAGGCGCAGGTGGAGGCTGAGGGCGTGGTTGGGGCCGTCGGGCGAGCGGGCGAACACGTCGAGGATCGGCTCGGCGGCCTGGCGGACGATTTCGCGCGGGGTGAGGGTGGGGGTAGGGGAGGGGGCGTCGGCCGCGCGGGCGGGAGCCGGCGAACCCGTTACGAAAAGCAGCAACAGCAGGCACGCGCCGATTGGCACCCGCAGCGAAGGACGGGCAGGATTTGGTGAGCGCATCGTGATCAATACTCCTCTGCCAAGGAGAATGGATGCGCAATGCCGCGAGCTTCCCCCCAGACATTGCCGCCCGGCGAGGGAAAGGCAATTATCTTCATCTCATTGGCGCACCGGGCGGGAAATTGTCGGGCAACCGTTATTTTTGTATCGCCTGCATGATATTTGCCAAGGTGTCCACCAGGGTTTCCAGGTCGGTCACAGGGCTCATCAAGAAACTTCGCAATTCAAAGATCGCTTTTTCACCCGGGTCGGTCTTTTTCCCATACGGCCCGAAGGTTCTCATGGCCGTCTTTTCCTGCTGGGTTCCGGGGTAATGTTGTTGGGTCATTTTATCATTACCGCTGACCAGTTTCTTATCCTGCATCTTGGCGGGCAGTGCATTTTTTACCCACTCCTTGATCGTGACCTTGCCCAGGTCAATAGGGTCAGCCGGGGTCGCGGGAAAAATAGTGCTATCCGCGGTGACCGGTGCTCCGTCGACGTGGTCGTTCACCACCCGTAGGAGCGCATTGGTAAAGCGAACCGGGTCAACATGAATCCGGGTATCTTTTTCAGCCATCATCAAAAGCTGTGCGTAATCGGTTTTGGCGATGATGTTACCAAAATCGTAAGTACCCCCCCGGCCATTGATCGGCAGCTGTGCCATCACAGCCAATATACTGGCGTAGATATTTGCCGCCCTTTTCGCGCCACTGCACAGGTTCACACTGTTTACAGCCGTCAATGCGCTCTGGTACAACTTTGAAGGCGCTCTCACATATTGCGCGTAGTTCGTTAAGAACTGCATTGGTCCCTGGTTCCAATCCGGATTCCAGTCTCCGTGATAACCAAGTGCTTCACCCGACATTAATTTTTGCAAGGCTGAGAGGTCAAACCCGGCTGTCATCTGTAGCTGACCTGCCAGTTGCCCGCCCTGGGTGGGTGCATATTCCATCTGGTGCCTCCACGAACCACCCAGGCGGGGAATCTTGTCTATCCCTACCCAGCCATCGCCGGCAAAATAGCCTGCTCGACCTGCACCGGTATAGGGCACACCGGCCAGATAGCCTCGCTGGTTTGCCGCACTCACCCGCTGGATGTCTTTGATATCCGCGATGATGCTCAGAATAATCGTTTTGAGTTCGCCCAGTTGTGTTTTTTCGTCGAAGGCATCAGTCACAAACTCGATGCGGGAATATCCTGCGGCAATATCGGCCGTGACATCGTACCCATTTTTCCGCATGATCCGGTCGCCAGCATTATCCTGTTCCCACACCTTTGAAGGACTGAGGTAATAACTGTTGGTATGACGTGTCCTGATGGAGTCCATTTCAAACTCAAACCCAATCTTCCGCTGAACGGGGCCGTTTGAAATAGATGTCTGTTTTGGCGTCCTGCTCGGAATGCTCGATTCTGTAACGAGCGCGGCAGATTGCATCGCCTTTGCACCCATCCTATCGGCTTCCTGTTCCAGCCCCCGATCATCATTGATCGGGATTCCCGGCCGGCACTGCGGGGGGGACTGCACGCGGCCCTGGGCCTGCTGGACGACGTGCCAGGCTTCGTGCGGCAGGTGCTTTTCCTGACCCGGGCCCAGGTGGATTTCGCTGCCCCGGGCGAAGGCGAGAGCCTGAAGCTGAGCGGGCGCGGCGGAATCGGTGTGAACACGCACGCCCGAGAGGTCCAGGCCGGAGAGCGATTCCAGGCCGGTCCGCAACGCCTCAGGCAGGCCGGTTCCGTGGGAGGGTGCCGCCGCTTCGGCGTGGGCGGTCGCGCTGCCGTCACCCGGCCCGGGCCGCAACTGGACGGTGGTTTGCGGCGGTGGAACCGCCGCTGCCATCCACTGCGGCGGCGTCTCAGCCGCCCGGGCCGAAGGCCGACCGAAGATAGCGGCGTGACGTTTCTCCTCCGCTGCCATCCGGGGGCTGTGCCGGACGGCAGTTACGAGTTGCCGCTGCGCCACCGCCCCGCGAGAGTCGTTGCCGGGTTCTGCCTGCCCGGTTCCCGACTGGGAAGCTGGGGCGGTGTTCCGCGTCCCTTGCGGGTCCGGCCTGCGGGTGGCAGATGCGCGCATAGCCAAGTCTCGTCAAATCTTGCACGGAAAGCAGCACAAATCACTCAAGCCAGAAAAGGGTTGCCCTCGCGCTCGTCACCGATGGTCGTCGCCGGGCCGTGGCCGGGATAGACGATCACGTTGTCGGGCAAAGGCAGGAGTTTTTCGCGGATGCCGCGTAGGAGCAACGCGTGGTCGCCGCCGGGCAGGTCCGTGCGCCCGATGCTGCCCGCAAAGAGCACGTCCCCGCCGTAGAGCTTGCCCGCCGGTTCGTCGTAGAAACACACGCTGCCCGGACAGTGGCCCGGGACGAAGAGGATCTTGTAATGCAGCCCGGCGAAGTCGCGCGTGGTCGCTTCGTCGATGTGAATGCCGGTGCCGCCTTCGATGGGCTCGAAGTCGATGCTCAGACCGTACCGGCGATAGGCCTGGCGGTCGGTCAGCAGCGGCGTGCCGTCCACGTGGAAGAAATACGGGCAACCGTGTTCGCGCACGAGGGCGGCGGCATCGTGAACGTGGTCGATGTGCGCGTGCGTCAGCAGCAGCGCCTCGATCTTCCAACCCTGGCGGCGCACCCATTCGGCGCTGCCCTCGGGGGCGTCGATGAGCACGCGGTGACCGCCGGGCGTGGGCAGCGCGTAGGCGTTGGTCTGGAAAAAGCCGCCGGTGTAGAGATCCATGAAAGTCGGAAGTGGGAAGTCGGAACGCGGAAGTACGGAGACGGAAGATCACGCGAAGATAACAGCGTCTCGCGCCATTTTTGAGAAATTTTCACCGCCGGGCGGTCAGGGATCGAACGTTCTTCCGAACCGGATGTCGGAGCATGAACTTCCGCATTCCCACTTCCGCATTCCCACTTCCGCATTCCCACTTCCGCATTCCGCATTCCCACTTCCCACGTTTGCGTTGCCCCCCCTTTCAGTGGATAATCTCGGCTCGCACGGAAATCGCTACGATTCCGCCCGTCCGTTTCTGCTCCTGCCCATGACGAAATTCTCGCTCTCCCTGGCTATCGGTTGTTCCCTGCTGCTCTCGTTCCCGCTTTCCGCCTGCCGTGCGGCCGACAACTCGCCCGCGCCGGGCACCATCGGCCTCTCCGTCGCCAAGGCGCTCGAACAACTCCACTACACGCGCCACCAGCTCGACGACAGCATCTCCGACCGGACGCTTACGCTCTATCTGGACACGCTCGATTATAATAAATTGTTCTTCACCCAGAAGGACATCGACGAATTCAACGAGAAGTACGACCACACGCTCGACGACGCCATCTTCAACGCGGACCTCCAGCCCGCCTACACGATCTACGACCGCTATCTCAAGCGCGTGGAAGACCGCGTGGCCAAGCTCAAGGAATCGCTCAAGAACGACAAGTTCGACTTCGACGGCCAGGGCACCATCGAACGCAGCCGCCAGAAATCCCCCTGGCCCAAGGACGACGCCGATGCCGACCGCCTCTGGCACGACCGGATCGAGAGCGAACTGCTCACCGAAAGCCTGAGCGAGCACCCGCTCGACAAGCCGGAGGCCATCGTGGCCAAGCGTTACGAGCGGCTGCTGCGGACCCTCCACGAACAAACCAAGGAGGACGAAACCAAATATTTCCTCAACGCGCTCGCGCTGGCCTACGACCCGCACAGCGAGTACATGAGCCCGAGCGAGATGGATAATTTCGCCATCCAGATGCGCCTGTCGCTCATCGGCATCGGCGCGATGCTGCGCAAGGAAGACGAGTACAGCAAGATCATGGAACTGGTGCCGGGGGGTCCGGCGGCCGTGGGCGGCAAGCTCAAGGTGGACGACCGCATCACGGGCGTCGCGCAGGGCAGCGAGCCGTTCGAGGACGTGGTGGACATGAAGCTCGACAAGGTGGTCGAGAAGATCCGCGGCAAGAAGGGCACTACCGTGCGCCTGCAAGTGATCCCGGCGGGCACGACCGACACGAGCAAGCGCGAGATCATCAGCATCGTGCGCGACGAGGTGAAGCTGACCGACGGCGAGGCGCGGGCCGAGATCATCGAGCATCCCAACGCGGCGGGCGGCGTGGACAAGCTGGGCTGGATTACCCTGCCCGGTTTCTACGCCGAGATGGACCGCGTCGCGCGCTCGGGCGGCAAGCCCAAGAGCACCACGACGGACGTGAAGCGGTTGCTCGAACGCCTGAACAAGGAGGGCGTTACCGGGTTGGTGATGGACCTGCGCCGCAACGGCGGCGGCTCCCTGGACGAGGCGATCAAGCTGACAGGCCTGTTCATCAAGAAGGGGCCCGTGGTCGAGACCAAGGATTACAACCAGAAGATCGAGCCCTACAACGACACGGACCCCGAGATCACCTACAACGGGCCGATGGTCGTGCTGACCAGCCACCTGAGCGCGTCGGCGAGCGAGATCTTCGCCGGGGCATTGCAGGACTACGGGCGCGCCACCATCGTGGGCGACAAGAACACCTTTGGCAAGGGCACGGTGCAGACCCTCTTTGAGGTGGGACGGCTGATGTCGCCCTTCGGGTTCAAGCAAGCGGACGCGGGCGCGCTCAAGCTGACGATCCAGAAATTCTACCGGCCGTCGGGCCAGTCCACGCAGCTCCGGGGCGTGATGAGCGATGTCGTGCTGCCCTCGCCCTACGCGCATCTGGAATTGGGCGAGGACGCGCTCAAGTTCCCGCTGGATTACGACACGGTCGCCAAGGCCGACTACGAGAAGTGGAACGGCCCGCAGCCGGACCTGGACGACCTGCGCGCGAAGTCCGCCGCCCGGGTGAAGAACGACCCGGAGTTCCGTTTCCTGGAGCAGGACATCGACCGCATGGAAAGCCGGATCAAGGAGAACACGCTTTCGCTCAACAAGGCGGAGCGCCAGCAGCAACTCGCCGCCGACAAGAAGCGCATGGAGGGCGTCAAGGCCGAGCGTCTGGCGCGGCATGTCGAAAAGCCCCTGGCCTACGCGCTCGCCTTGAGCGACGTGGACAAGCCCAAGCTGGAGCGCGTTGCCGTCATAGAGAAGAAGGCCAAGGACAAAGACAAAGACAAAGACAAAGATAAGGACAAGGTAGCCAAGGCGGACAACGCCGACGCCAAGGCGCAGGACCCGGTGGCGGCGTCCTCCGATGAGGACGACTTCGACGACGGCGAGCTTTCCAACAAGGAGAAGCCCGACGCGGTGGACCCGATCAAGACCGAGAGCCTGTCCATCATGGAAGACATCATCGAGCAGCAGCGCCACAGCAAGTTGGCGACGGTGGTAGCGCCGGTGAAGGGCAAGGAATAGAGTGGATAAAGCGGGCAGCGGGCCGCCGTCGCCTTCTCTCGTTCCCGCGTTGTACTTTCCTCGTTCCCAAGTTGTACTTGGGAACGCACTTGTCGGCGAAGTTGCACTTCGTCTGGCGAGCTTCCCGGAGGCAGTAGACTTCCGGCAAAAGTCCGCCGATTTCGCAGACTTTCGCAGATGACCAGCCGAGGGACCGCTTGGTTTGCCTTTTCCTCCCATCCGTCGGCGGAAATCTGCGAAATCTGCGGACGGTTTCCGATGTTTGCCGGAAGTCTAAGTACAGCGTAATCGAAGTTTTTGGGTGCTCACCATCACTGCGAAATGCCCTCGAAAAAGTGCCACGTTTCTTCGATTACGGGGTACTAAGTATGTACGGGACGGTTTCTAGGTGGATGGCGATCTCCGAGCGCCAGGTTTTCGGGACCGCGCAGCGGTCTAGAAGGCTTGGAAGCATGGCGGCTGCGCCGCAGCGAAAACAGGGCGCTCGGAGATCGCCATCCACCGAGATTCCGTTTCGCAGATGCTTAGTTTAACTACCCGGACAAATGCGTTCCCAAGTTTTACTTGGAGCGAGGGGACCCGAGAGATAGCAGCGGCCTCACTCTTCCCGCAACGCCGTGAGCGGGTCCACCCGTGCCGCCCGGCGGGCGGGCAGGTAGTTCGCCAGCAGCGCCACGGTCGTCAACACCGCCACCACGGCGGCAAACGTCCACGGGTCGCTCGCGCCGACGCCGTACAGCAGGCTCGCCAGCAGCCGCGTCAGCCCCAGCGCGCCGACCACCCCGACGACGATCCCCGCCGCGATCAACTTCATGCCGCCGCCGATGATGAGCCGGAACACGTCACGGTGCTGCGCCCCCAGCGCCAGGCGGATGCCGATCTCGCGCGTGCGTTGGGCGACCCCGTAGGCGGTCACCCCGTAGATGCCGATGGCCGCCAACACCAGCGCCAGCCCGGCGAAACCCGCCAGCAGGATCGCCATGAGTTGGCGGTCGGCCACCGAGCGGGTCACCACCGTGGTCAGCTCCAGCACGTCGCCCACCGGCTGGTCGGGATCGACCGCGCGCACCGCCGCCCGCAGCGCGGGTCCGAGCGTTTTCGCCTGCTCCGGTTTGATCGCCCGCAGGTACACGTTCATGTAGGGGGCGGGCCGCTGGAAGATCGAAAAATACAGCTCTGGCCGCGCCGGTTTGGCCGGGCTGTTTGTCCGCGCATCCCCCACGATCCCCACGATCTCCGTGACCGTGGGGTTCGCGGCCGTGCACAGCAGTTTCCGGCCGACCGCGTCCCCCGCCGGAAATAACTGCCGCGCCAGGGTTTCGTTGATCAGCATCACCGGCGGGGCTCCCAGCCGGTCGCGCTCCGTGAAGTTGCGCCCGCGCCGCAGGGGGATTTCCAGCGTGGCGAGATAATCCGGGCTGATGCTGCCGTACTTGGCGGTGGCCCGCCGCTCGATGGGCGGCACCGGCTGGCCAACCACCGAGTAAAACATCGTGGTATAACCCGCCATCGGGCCGGAGTTCGTCATGGCCGCGCGCTGCACCCCGGGCGAGGCGGCGAGTCCCTCCGTCAGCCGGGTGAAGAAATTCGCCTGCTGCTCGGCGGTGGCGTACCGCTGCGGGGGCAGGTTGATGTCGGTCGTCAGCACGCCGTCCGGACGGAATCCCAGCGGCGCCCGTTGGAGCTGCCACAGGCTCTTGAGCAGCAGTCCGGTGCCGGTGAGCAGCATCAGGGAAAGCGCCACCTGCGCGACCAGCAGCGCGGCACGCACCCGGCCCTGGCGCACCCCGCCCGCGCTGCCCCGGGAACCGGTCTGTTGCAGGGCTTCGGCGGTGTTGCCCCCGGCGGCGTGCAGCGCCGGAGCCACCCCGAGCAGGAGACCCGCGAGCACCGACACACCCAGCGTGAACAGGAGCGTTTCCCCGCTCAGCCGGACCTCCGCCGCCCGCGGGATCACGTCCGTGCCGAGACTCCGCGCCAGGTCCACGCACCATAACGCCAGCAGGGTGCCCAGCACGCCCGCCAACAGGGTGAGCAGCAGGCTTTCGGTCAGGAATTGCCGCGCCAGCCGCCACCGGCCCGCCCCGAGCGCCGCCCGGATGGCGATTTCCCGCCGCCGACCCTCCACCCGCACCAGCAGCAGGTTGGCCACGTTGACGCAGGCGATCAGCAGCACGCAGCTCACCGCGCTCGCCAGCGTGTAGAACATCGGCCGCGAATCGCCGACGACCTGCTCCCGGCAGGACACCGCCCGGAGCGTCCCCGGCGCGTCCACGTGGGTGGGGTAAACCTGCTGGTAGCGCCGGGCGATCAGTTCCAGTTCCCGGTTCGCATTTTCCAACCCGACCCCGGCTTTCAGGCGGCCGGTGAGCAGCAGGATCGCCCCGCCGTTTTGGATCACGACGGGCGGGAACTGGGCCGAGTTCCGCACGCCGGGGATGAACAGTTCGATCTGGTCGTAGGGGACCGCCAGCCCTTTGAGGATGCCGATCACCGTGTGGGGCACGTTGTTGATGGCGACCGTCTGCCCGACCACGGACGCGTCGCCGCCGAAACGCTTCTGCCAGCACCCCTGGCTGAGGATCACCACGCGCGGGCCGCCCTCGCGGTCCTCGTCCGGCAGGAAGAATCGTCCCTGGGCCAACGGGATGCCGAGGGTTTGCAGCAGGCGTCCGCCGACGTAGCAACCGTTGAGTTGCACGGGCTCGCCCCGGCCCGTGAGCGTGAAACCTTCGAAGGTGGAGGCTCCGAGGTCCTCGAAGACGGTCTGCTGGTCGCGGAGGATCTCGTAACGGGGGACCGAGAGGGGTACGCCGTCGAAATCGCGGCCCCGTGCCGTGTCGTAGCCCAGTACGTTGACCAGGCGGTCGGCGTCCGGGTAGGCGAGCGGATGCAGCAGCACCGAGTCGATGAGGCTGAACATGGCCGTGTTCGCCCCGATGCCCAGCGCGAGCGTCAACACGGCGACAAAGGCGAACACCGGTTGCCGGAGCAGCATCCGCCCGGCGTAGCGTAGATCGTGGAAAACGGTTTGCATGAAAATGGACGACGCGCCGGAAGTGAAACCCTGGTCAACGAATGCTGCCCCTCAATGCCCTGATCCAACGGCAGGACGATCTTGGCGCGGAGGAGGAATTACCAGGCGCCGGATTTTGATTTAGCAGCCCATGTGCCCTGGGGGATTCGTTTATTCATCACATTACCGGACAACGGTTTACGATTTGATCATCCGATGAAGAATCCGGCGCATCATTCCGTTCCTGGGACAAACTCTTCCCGCTTTTGGGACGCGCTTCCTTGCCGGGGCGTTGCCCGCCCCCCTTTTATCGAACCGCACTTTCCTCGTTCCCAAGTTGGACTTGGGAACGAGGGGAAAAATTGTCTTGACATCCCGGCCAATTTTTCCCAGCATCGTGGCGGCTTCGAAAACGACGCTTCGTCGAGCCACCCCCCACAAGAAGCTCAGGAGCGTCCCCCCTCTCCCCCATGAAATCCTTCGTCCTGGTCAAAAAGGCGACCGTGCCGTTCGCCGTTGCTGCGGTCATCCTCGCCTTTGGAGGTTTCGGCCCTGGTGCATTGCACGCCCAAACGCTCTTGCGAGCCACTGGCACCGTGTACGAATCTTCTCAAAACACTAACGTGCGTGGGGTCAACGGTCTTTTCGATGGTACGCCCACGGCGGGCTCCAGCGCCAACCTCGGCACCATTTTCGATGGTTCCAACAATACGGCAAATGCGGCCGGCGGCGTGGATGGCGACTACAATCCCATCGCCGCTTTCGATCTGGGTGCGCTCTACACGGTCAGTTCGGCAGGCTACGCGCAGGCCGGGCCGGGCCCTGGCCTCTTCAACGCGAACAGCGTGACCGGGTCAATCAATGTCTTCACCCTGAGTCTGGCCCAGTACAACAACTACATCACGGCCGCACCCCTCATCGCTTCGCAGACCACCGGGAGGGCCGGCCGCCTGGTGGCGGCACCCGGGGCGGGGAACTTTCTGACCAGTACGACCATTACGGTCACAGATTTGACCGATACGACCTACAATTTTTTGAATCTGGCCACCCCGCAAATCGGCCAGTATTTCGTGTTGCAGTTCATCAACAATAATCCCGCTTATAACTCACCCGCCAACACGGCGGCCTTCCTCGGAGCGAGCGAGTTCGAGTTCAGGGGGGTGGCGGCACCGGAACCGACGGCTCTCGTGCAGGTGGGTCTCGTCGTTCTCGGCGCGGCAGCCTTCGGGGTCCGTCGCCGTCTGGTCGCTTCGCGCCGGTGAGTTGTGTCGCCGGGCGCGGTGGCAAAACTTCTTCTCGTTTTCTCGTTCCCAAGTTGGACTTGGGAATGCAGATGTCTGCGAAGTTGCACTCCGTTTGGTGACCGTCTTGGAGGCAGTTTAACTGCCCACCCCGGTGCGTTCCCAAGGCCAACTTGGAAACGAGGGAAACAAGGACAATGAACCGCCTTGTCACCCGGCGTACAGCGGAGTAATTTCCTGCCGGCGGACGGAAGGCCCCCGACAAGCTTCCGCCTGCCCCGGGCTCCCTGAAAACTCTCGAAGCCAGCCTCCGCATCCCCGACCTGTGGCAGCAACAGGCCGTCGGCGCCCTCCGCGCGGGGCGCGACGTGGTCGTCCACGCGCCCACCGGCAGCGGCAAGACCTATGTCTTCGAGTTGCTCTATCCCACGCTCAAGGGACAAGCTGTCTTCACCGTCCCGACCCGCGCGCTGGCCAACGACAAGTACGCCGAATGGCGCGCCGCCGGGTGGGACGTGGGGGTCTGCACGGGCGACGTTTCCATCGGTCCCACGGCCCGGGTAATCGTCGCCACGCTGGAAACCCAGCGCGCCGCGCTCCTCCACGGTCGCGGCCCGCGCCTGCTGGTCATCGACGAATACCAGATGCTCGGCGACCCGCACCGGGGCGCGAACTACGAGCTTTCCCTGGCCCTCGCGCCGCCGGGCACGCAACTGCTTTTGCTGAGCGGCAGCGTCGGCAATCCGGGCGACGTGGCCGCATGGCTGCGGCGGCTGGGGCGCGACGTGGAACTGGTCGTCCACACCGAACGGCCCGTACCGCTGGAGGAATCCGTCCTGGACGCGCTGCCCTACCAGCTCGACGCGCGCACCTACGGCTACTGGCCGCGCCTCGTCGCCAAGGCCCTGCTGGCGGACCTCGGCCCGATCCTCGTCTTCGCGCCGCGCCGGCTGGCGGCGGAGGAACTGGCGCGCGACCTCGCCGCGACGCTGCCGGTCGATGACCCGCTCGTCCTCTCGCCCGAACAGGCGACCCTCGCGGGCGAGAAACTGGCCAAGCTGCTGCGCAAGCGGGTCGCCTTTCACCACAGCGGGCTGTCCTACGGCGCGCGGGCCGGTTTGATCGAACCGCTGGCCAAGACGGGTCAACTGCGCGCGGTCGTGGCGACGACTGGCCTGGCGGCGGGGGTTAATTTCTCCATGCGTTCAGTGTTGGTGACGGACACGCGCTACACCGTGCGCCACTTCGAGCGTCACCTGTTGCCCGAGGAATTGCTCCAGATGTTCGGGCGGGCGGGTCGGCGCGGGTTGGACGAAAGCGGGTTCGTGCTGGTCGCGCCCGGGCGGCCCCGGCTGGAGGACGCCCGGCCCAAGACGCTGCGCCGTTCCAACCAGATCGACTGGCCCACGCTGCTCGGCGTGATGGACGCCGCGCACGCCCGGGGCGAAACTCCGCTCGCCGCCGCCGCCGCGCTGTGCACCCGGCTCTACAGCGTGCAGCACATCCCGCTGGGCGTGGAGCGCAGCGTGGCGGACGGCCCGCGCCCGTGCGGCCTCTTCGTGGACGCCGAGCGCACGCGGTTGGCGCGTCCACAGAGCGTGGAAATCCTCAATTCGCGCGGCGAATGGGAACCGCCGGGCGAGGAAGCGACCGTTACCCTGGGGGAGTTGTGGGTGCAGCGGGAAGGCAGAAGGCAGAAGGCAGAAGGCAGAAGGACGGAAGAGGGCGAGTCAGCGTCCCCGGAAAATTCCGAGGTGGATGGCGACCTCCGGGCGCCGTTAGTTCCATCTTCGGCGAAGCCGCTGCTTCTTGCTGAACAGGCTGCCGCGCAGCAACGCGCAATAACGGCGTCCGGAGGTCGCCATCCACCTTCCTCCCCGGATGATCGGATTCTAGTCCCCGCCCTGCAAGACGTGGAATTCATGCGCGGCGTCGGGCGCGGCAACCTCTGCAAACTCTGGCGCGACGATGCGACCCGCACCTGGGCCTACGGACGCGAAATCCCCCTCGCGGTCGTCCTGAGCGAACACGAGGTCCGCTTCGTCAAGGGCATGCGCGCCGCGCTCGAAGCCCTCGGCGACGAATGGCGTGGGCGCAACTTCCCGCCCGGCGGGCGGCTGGGCCGCGCGGTCTTCGACGAGCGCGTCCCGCCGCTCGTCCCCGCGCTGACCGGCGGCGGCACCCTCCGGCGGGTCATCGAGCGCAACGGTGTCCTCCTCGCGCAGGCCGACTTCTCCACGATCACGATCCGCGCCGCGGTCGATATCCACGGGCGCGCCCTGCACGACCCGCCCGTGCGCAAGAACTACCCGGCGTGCTGCCAGACCTGCCCGCAACTGCCCGTCTGCGAGAGCGGCGACCCGGCCATGACCCCGGCGCTCGCCTGGCGCAAGCTCGGCCTGATCGCGCCCGACGGCACGCCCACCCGGCGTGGGGTGATCTTCTCGTTCTTCAACCACGGCGAGGGCCTGGCGGTCGCCGCCGCGCTGGAGCAACCCGCGAAAGACTACCCCGTCGAGGACCTCATCCACGACCTCGCCAACCTACGTGCCGGCCACCGTTTCACTCCCGAGGGCGACAACCCGCACGGCGGCCGCCTGGGCAGCATCACCGCCCGCACCTACACCCGCGCCGACCACCCCGGCTACCTGGAAATGGGCGTCCCGCCGGACTACGGCGACGGCGCGGCGCAAATCGTCACGGAAATCGTGCTCCATCCGGGCAGCCGCCACCGCCTGCTCAACGACCTGCTGCGCCCGGGCGACTTGGAGCGCGTGCTCACCGAATGGCGCAGCCTGCTCCTCCACGTCGCCCTCGCGCCGGACTACCCGTGGGACCGCTGGCAGGCCCTGCAAACCGCCGCGCGCCGTCTGGTGGACACGGTGGAAGGCAACGCGCTGCCGACCTTCCCGCCGCTCAGCGCCGCCCAGCAGCGCAGGTATCAACACCGGCTGTTTTTGAAAGTCGGAAGTGGGAAGTCGGAACGCGGAAGTCGAGAAAGGGAAGCGTAAAATCTGGTCTGCCCAAAGTTCCTCTTTTCTTTCCTTCGCCATCCTTCATTCTTCCCACTTCCGCGTTCCGACTTCCCACTTCCGACTTCCTTCCATGCGCCGCCTCGTCATCATCGACCATCCTCTCGTGCAGGTGAAACTCGGCAGCCTGCGCGACCGCAACACGCCCTCCACGGAGTTCCGCCGGGCCTTGCGCGAGACGGCGGCCCTCATGTTCTTCCTCGCCACCGCCGACCTGCCCACCACACCCGAAACCGTGCAAACGCCGCTCGCCCCGTGCGCGAGCGTGCGCCTGGAACGCCCCCTGGTCCTCGCGCCGATCCTGCGCGCCGGGCTGGGCCTGCTCGAAGGCGTCTTCGACCTCGTGGCCGAAGCCCAGATCGCCCACCTGGGCATGTACCGCGACGAGGCGACACTCAAACCCGTCACGTATTACGCGAAGGTCCCACCGGAGATCGACCGGGCGGAAGTCATCCTGCTCGACCCCATGCTGGCCACCGGCCACAGCGCCGCCGCCGCCGTGGCCGCGCTCAAGGAAAAAGGCGCGGTGAACATCCGTTTCCTGTGCCTGGTCAGTTGTCCGGCGGGCATCGAACATTTCCACGCGCAGCATCCCGAAGTGCCGATTTACACGGCGGCGGTGGACGAGCGCCTCAACGAAAACGGCTACATCGTCCCCGGCCTGGGCGACGCGGGGGACCGCTTCTTTGGCACCTGAAGAGTTGTCCGCAGATTGCACGGATTTCCGCCGATTTTCAGAAAACCGCATGGACATTCCGTCGGCGTCTCCTGCTTCCATCCGCGAAAATCTGCGAAATCTGCGGACAGATTCTGTCGCGGCCGCCGAGTGGCGCGCGGTCTCCAAATGCTTCGGCGGCCACTCCCCCCAAACCGCCCCCGCGCTGGATAACTTCCACCTCGCCGTCCGCGCGGGCGAGTTCCTGACGCTCCTCGGCCCCTCCGGCTGCGGCAAGACCACCGCCCTGCGCCTGCTCAGCGGATTGGACGTACCCGATACCGGGCAGGTCTTCCTCGCCGGGCAGGATGTGACCGCCCTCCCGCCGCACCGCCGCGAGGTCAACCAGGTGTTCCAATCCTACGCCCTTTTCCCGCACCTCAACGTGGCGGACAACATCGCCTTCGGCCTGCGGATGAAACGCCTTCCCGCCGCCGACATCCGCGCGCGCACCGCCCGCGCCGTCGAACTGCTCGCGCTCGGCGGCCTGCTCGACCGCCGCCCCGCCGCCCTCTCCGGCGGCCAGCGCCAGCGCGTCGCGCTCGCCCGTGCGCTGGTGTGCGAACCCCGGGTGCTCCTGCTCGACGAACCGCTTTCCGCGCTCGACGCCCGCCTGCGCGCCCAGGTGCGCGGCGAACTACGCGCCCTGCAACGCCAACTCGGCCTGACCTTCGTCTTCGTCACCCACGACCAGGAGGAAGCCCTCACGCTCTCCGACCGCGTCGCGGTCATGCACGCCGGCCACCTGGAACAGATCGGCACCCCGGAGGAAATCTACCGGCATCCGCGCAACCGTTTCGTGGCCGGTTTCATCGGCGAGGCGAACCTGCTGGACGCCTCACCGATCCGGCTGGAGGACGGTCTCCTCCTTTGCCATCTCCATCGGTTGAACGGTCCGATGCAGGTCCTCCGCGCCCGTCCGCCGGACGACCTGCCCGGCGTGCTCGACGGCAAACCCGTCCAGCTCCTCATCCGCCCGGAGCGGGTGCGTCTGCGGGCGGAGGCCCTGGCGCCGGACACCACCGGCAACGTGATTCCGGTGCGCGTCACGGAACGAATATTCCAGGGCGCGGCCATCCTGCTGACGCTGGAATTCGCCGACGCCGCAAGTCGGACGGAACCCGCTTCTTTCCGGCTGTGCGCGTCGGTGTCACCCGAGCAACCGGTCAGCGCCGCCCCGATCGGCTCGGTGTTGTCCGCCGGGATCGCGCCGGAAGACATCACGGTCTTGCCGTGAGCGGTGGGGCAGGGGAGGGACGGTTTGCGGTTCGCTTCACCCTGCGCGAAGCTCCCGGCATGGACCAACCGCTTCTTTCCGCCGACGCCATTCTCGCCGCCTTGCACTGGCGTTACGCCACCAAGAAGTTCGACCCCGCCCGCAAGCTCTCCGACGACCAGTGGCGCAAGCTCGAAGCCGCCCTGCTCCTCTCGGCCTCGTCCTACGGCCTCCAGCCTTACAAGTTCATCGTCATCACCGATCCCGCCCTGCGCGAACAACTCCAGCCCGCCGCCTACGGCCAGGGGCAGATCACTGATGCCTCGCACCTCATCGTCTTCGCGGCGCGCCTGAACCTCACCGACGACGACGTGGAACACTACATGGCCCGCATCAGCGAGGTCCGTGGCGTCGAGCGCGCCCACCTCGAAGTTTTCGCCAGTCGGATCAAGGGGTCGCTGGTTCCCGGTGCGTTGCCCGTCTCGGTGCCGGAATGGTGCGCGCGGCAGGCTTACCTCGCGTTGGGCAATTTGCTGACCGTCGCCGCCTTGGAGTCCATCGACGTTTGCCCGATGGAAGGTTTTGACAATGGGAAGTTCGACGAGATTCTTGGCCTCGGCGCGCAGGGTTACCGCGCCGTGGTTTTGGCGACCGTCGGCCACCGCGCCGAGGACGACGGCGCGGCCAACCTGCCGAAAGTGCGCTTCCCGGACAGCGAACTCATCGAGCGCCGGTAAGAAGCCGTACTGTGATCGCATTCTCTTTATCTTTGTCATCCTGAGCGAGTGTAACGAGCCGAAGGACCTTCCCACGCCGAGAGTCCGAGAGTCTAACCCAATAGTAGGGCGTTTTAGAGTCGGCTTGAGATCAAAGTCCTTGCTTGGCGCGTAAGTGGAAGGTCCTTCGGCTCGTTACACTCGCTTCAGGATGACAAAGATAGATAGAACACTTCCCAGGGTTAACCCGAGCGAAAACAGCACTATCTCTCCGACGAAAGTGCTCCCAAGAAAGAAAACTGTCCGCAGACTCCGCCGATTTTCGCAGATTGAGGAGAAGTGGAGCGACCGCCTGTCCCCTTTTCTCTCCCATCTGCGAAAATCTGCGCAATCTGCGGACACTTTCCGACTTTTGTCGGAAGTCCACTACCTCCCAACTCTGGACGCGCTGCCCTCGATCACCTCCCGCACCCTCTCCACCACCCGCGCCGTGCCATCGAAACTCCCCGCCGCCGCCATCGCGGCGCGGTACTCACCCAGACGCGCCTCGAATCGGTCGAATACCTCCCGACCCGGACGCGGCTCGGTGCAGAAATCCCCATATGTCAACGCCCGCACGTGCCACGCGTTGATGAACTGCTCGAACAACCGCGCGATGGGAAAACACAGCACCGGCTTGCCGAAATAAAGCGCCTCGCAAATCAGGTTGTGCCCGCCGTTGACCACCGCATACGCACACCCCGCCAGATCCGCCAGAATCCCCTCGTCGCTGTATGGCTTGAACCACAAGTTCCCCTCCCGGTATTCGGTCTCCGTCCCGTAGCCATAGACAATCACGGGTCGATCCAGCAATCGCAAAGGTTCCAGCAGTGGCTTGAACGTCGCGCTCGTCTGGTAAACCAGCACGTGCTCACCCGGCCTTGGCCCGACCCGCGTCACGGCGGGCCGCAATACCGGCGGCAGCAGTTCGTCCACGTCGCCGCGTCCGCGCAAACGCGGCCGCAGCGGCGGATGAAAAAACGACACGATGAGATGCTCGCGCATCAGGTCGAACAACAAATAATCATTGAGCATCGCCAGCGCCCAACTGACCCGTTCATTGGTCGGCACCGGATAACGGCACGCTTTCAAAACGTGGGAATGGTCCAGCGACACGCACCGCAGCCCCTTCCATCGGCATGCGATGGGCAGGAAAAACTCGCGGTCGCAAATCGCCAGGTCGGGCCGAAAATCGTCGATCAGCCGCCCGATCTGCCGCACCACGCGCGGGGTATCGAGCAACCGGCCCGCGATCTGCCCCACGACGCCCGCCACGGAAACTTTGCCCTGCTTGTGCACGGTCCGCAGCACCGGCACCTCCAACACGCGCCAGCCCCGTTTGCCCAACGCCCCCGGCACGCGTCCGCCGCCCACGAAGAAAAACTCGTGTTCTGGCATCAGCCGTTCCACGATGGCCTGCGTGCGCATGACGTGTCCGTAGGTGTTGCCCATCACGCCGTAGAGGATTCGCATGGGAGGAACGATGCAGGATGCAGGAGGCAGGATGAAGGAAAAAGCGCATCTCCGCCCCCGATTCCGCTCCCGGCGGCGGTTGCCAAAAGTTCGTGCGATGAGAACGTCTTTTCTCCCCTTTGTCCTCCATCCTCCAGCCTTTCCCACCGTGCGTTCCTACCGAAGATTGTGCCTGATCGCCACGGCTTTGCTGGGCATCCAGCTCTGCACCGGTCTGCTTGGCGAGATTCCGCCCCGGCGGGAGGTGTTTCCGTTCGCCTCCTGGTTTCTGTTCGCCAAGGTTCCCTCCCGGGTCGTCGAATACGACCTGGAGTTCCGCACCGTGGACAGCCACCCGCTGGAACCGCCCCTGCGTTTCAGCCGTGCATCGGGCTGGGTGAACCAGCCGCACGGCATCGCCTCGTTTCAAACGATCCAGGCGCTCGGGCAGGCTCTGGATCGTGGCGACCAGGGAAAGACCCGCGCCCTGCGCCGCCAGATCGAAGCCTTCTGTGGCCCCGTCGGCTTGGGCTACGATGTGGTCAAGGTCACCTACGATCCCGTCCCGCGTTACCTCACCGGTGCGACCTTGGAACACCGGGTTCTCGGCAGTTTCACCGCGCGGGAATTTTAGTGCCTCCGGCGGAAGGAAGCCGCAAGGATCCGGCCATCAAGGCGAACTGCCGGTCGGTGAGCACCTGGGCCAAGCCGCAACTCGGGGTGCCCTCTCATAGTTTCAGAAAGGCGAACACATCTGACCTCGGGGTGCCCTCTCCTGGCTTCAGAAAGGCGAACACATCTGACAATTCTGTCATCCTGAGGGGAGTTTCACGACCCGAAGGACCCTTCGGAAGGTACACGTCTTCCTTGCGTGTGCGACCCGACGAAGGAGACCCTGGCGTGTCCTGCCGATCTCTGCGGGAGCAAGCTTGTATAGACCTAAGCATCTGCGAAATAGAATCTTGGTGGATGGCGATCTCCGAGCGCCATGTGTTCCCTGCGGCGCAGCCGCCATGCTGCCAAGCCTTTTCG
>CAHJWO010000045.1 GCA_903642295.1 PVC group bacterium
ACGGCGGGTGCCGCCGGAGCGCCGGGAGGCTTGGGAGCCATCGGGGCACCGGGAGGCTTGGGAGCCATCGGAGCACCGGGAGCCGCCGGAGCACCAGGGGCTTTGGCCAGGGGCGGCGCGGGAGGACGCGGCGCGGCGGGCGCCGCCGGGGCGGATTTCGCCAGCGTCGGCGCGGCGGGGGCGGCCGGACGCGGCGGCGGATTGAGCACCGGCGGTTTGGTCAGGTTGGACAGTTTGGTGGATTCCCGCTTGGGGTCCGCCGGGGCCGACCCCAGGCTCGGACGCGAGGGCAAATTAATGCGGACCGTTTCCTTCTTCACCGGGGCCGGACTCGCTTCTCCAACGGAGGGACGGGGCGGCAGGGTGATGCGGACGGTTTCCTTCTTGGGTTCGCTGCTCTCGCTCATAAGAAGCTAAATAATGGGGTGGAACTAAGGGGCCTTACGGCTCTAAAACTCGGCGGTGACAGGGCGGAAGGCCGGGAAGGGAAAGGGGGAATGAGGAAGCTGACCGGCCCGTTTCTTCGGGGTCTTGCTCCGATGTTCCGCCTTTGATCCTTCGACTTTCCGCCCGGGGAACTTTCAGAATTACGGTCCGGGCCAAAAATTGTCAATCGACTTACAAGGAGAAGTCGCAAAAACCTCGCAGGAATTTTTGCGGCCCGGTGGCCGGTGGACGGATGGGAACAGGGTTTGCGGCTTGTCAGGACGGGTTTAGCGCCCGAAAACCTGCTTGAAAAACGCGTCCATTTCCTGGTAGGCGGCCTCGGCGGCGGGGGCGTTGTACGCGACCCCCTTGCCCGGGTCGTTCCCAGCCTCGGGATTGGTGAAGGCGTGAACCGCGTTGGGATAGGCCACCAGCCGGAACGGGACTTCCGCGTGGTTCATCTCGTCCATGAACCCGGCCACGTCCGCCGGCTTGACCATCGGATCGCGTCCGCCGTGCAGGACGAGGATCTCCCGGGCCTTGATGTCGCCGGGCCGGGCGGGTTTGTCCGTGGAGAGCGAGCCGTGGAAGGTGACCACCCCGGCCACGTTCGCGCCCGAGCGGGCGAGCTCCAGCACGGTGGCCCCGCCGAAGCAGAAGCCGATGGCCCCAATGCGCGCGGGGTCCACGCCGGATTGTTTGAGCAGTTCGTCGTAAGCGGCCTGCGCGCGGACGCGGAACAAGGAAGAATCTTTGTAAAACTCGCCGGAGAGTCTTTTGGCTTCGTCGGGGCTGCTGGCGTGGATGCCCTGGCCGTACATGTCCAGCGCGAGGGCGATGTAACCCTCCCGGGCCAGTTGCTCGGCGCGGGCTTTGGGGAACGGGCCGTAGCCGGTCCAGTCGTGCGCGACGAGGATGCCGGGAGTCTTGCCGTCCACCTTGACGGGGCGCGACACGCAGCCCTCGTAGGTTTTCCCGCCGATCTGGTAGGTGACCGTTTTGGTTTCGATGGCCGGGTCGGCGGCAACGTGGAGGGTGGGGAGGATGGCGGCGGCAGCGAGGGCAAGGAGGAAACGCATAAGAGCTTTGAGATCCAAGTTTCAAGAACCAAGATCCAAGGAAGATCTAAGACCCAAGATTCAAGAAATCAATGGATGCCGCCTTTTTCTGTCTTCCTTTTGAAGCTTGAAGCTTGAATCTTCCTTGGATCCTGGTTCTTGGTTCTCGAAACCTGGATCTTGAAGCTCCCATGCGTTCCTACCTCGATTTGCTCCGGCTGGTGCTCGAACACGGCACGCCCCGCGCCGACCGCACCGGCGTCGGCACCCGGGCGATCTTCGGCGCGCAGGCCCGGTTCGACCTGCGTCAATCGTTCCCGCTGCTGACGACCAAGAAGGTGCATCTGAAATCCGTCATTTATGAATTGCTCTGGTTCCTGCGCGGGGAGACGAACACCGCTTACTTGAAGGAACACGGGGTCTCCATCTGGGACGAGTGGGCCGACGAGGACGGCAACCTCGGCCCTGTTTACGGCAAGCAGTGGCGCGACTGGCGGCGGCCCGACGGCGGCGGCGTGGACCAGATTGCAGCGGTCATCGAGGGCATCAAGAAGACGCCGCACAGCCGCCGGTTGATCGTCAACGCCTGGAACGCCGGGGAGTTGGACCAGATGGCCCTGACGCCGTGCCACGCGTTGTTCCAGTTTTTTGTCGGTGGGGAAGGGGAGTTGAGCTGCCAGCTTTACCAGCGAAGCGCGGATTTATTCCTGGGGGTGCCGTTCAACGTCGCGTCGTATGCGCTGCTGACGTGCATGGTGGCGCAGGTGTGCGGGTTGAAGCCCGGCGAGTTTGTCCACACGTTCGGGGATTTGCATCTGTACGAGAACCACCTGGAGCAGGCGCGCTTGCAGCTTTCGCGGGAACCGCGGAAGCTGCCGACGTTGCGGCTCAACCCGGAAGTGCGCGACATTGATGCGTTCCGGTATGAGGACGTGGAAATCGTCGGGTATGATCCGCATCCGGGGATCAAAGCGCCGATTGCGGTGTGAGCAGCCGATGGCAAGCCGTCAGTTCTCAGAGCGCCGCACTCGCAGGGTGCGGCGCAGACCGCCAAGCTCGCGTGCGCCGTGATAAAGGAGGAAGAACACCGTCTCCGTTGATTCAGCGCGATAGTATAAAGAGTGGGGAAACGTCGCAATCGCACGCGCCGGAAGCCTGCATACACGGGGCGGGCAAGGTGCGGTTGACGCGCCGCACGGGCCACAGCGGCAAAGAACGCTCTGGTAAATTCTTCGCCAATTCCTTCGGCTTGTGCTTCGTACCAAGCAGATGCCCGGGCCACATCATCGAGCAATTCAGGCCGTAGCCGCACCGGCATTTCCGGTCCACCGGCATTCATCGCCGGGCAGCAAGCCGGTGCTTGAATTCTTCCAGAGAAAGGGCGCTGTCCGGTGCGCTTTGGTGGGCGGCAAGGCGCTGGTCGAGTGACGCGGCTTCGGCGGCAGACACCGGCAAGGTATCGTCGTTGCCTTGGGCGGCGATGTCGTCCCAGAGGTCGGCGACAAGCTCCAATTTTTCCTCACGCGAGAGGGACTGAATCACGGGTAAATCGGCGAGGGTCACAATGGCAGGAATCTTATCAATGAATGAGCACGCCGCCAGTTCAAAATCTTCCCTCGTTCCCTCGTTCCCAAGTTGTACTTGGGAACGCACTTGTCTGGGCAGTTGCACCGACTATGTTCAGTCTCTCCCAGACGAAGTAGAACTTCGTGGACAAGGCATTCCCAAATGCAACTTGGGAACGAGGGAAAAATCCGTAGCAGTTGCAGCACTTTACCAACACTCCTGTGACAGTTTTCCAAGGTCATTGCGCCCGCCGCCTAATCCTGTGAAAGCCATTGTCGCCATGGCGCGCAACCGGGTGATCGGCTTAAACGGAGCGATGCCCTGGCATTTGCCGGAGGATTTCCGGTGGTTCAAACGCGCTACGATGGGCGGGGCGTTGCTCATGGGACGCAAGACGTTTGATTCCATCGGGAAGGTTTTGCCCGGACGGTTGAGTCTGGTCGTCACGCGGGGGAAGATCGTCACGGACAGTCCGGACGTGTTGACGGTGAACGATCTGGCGGCGTTCCGGCCCGAGGACTACGCGCCGCGCGAGGTGTGGGTCGCGGGCGGCGCGGAAATTTACACGCAGACCCTCAGCCGGTGTACGGAGCTTTATGTGTCGCTGGTGGACGCCGAACCGGAGGGCGACACATTTTTCCCGGCGTTCGAGGCGGACTTTGAGTGGCAGGAGACGGTGCTGCGGCAGCCAGAGTTCGAGGTGCGGCGGTATGTCAACGCGCGGCTGCGTGCCGGGGCAGACGCGGCGTAAAAGCTTGGGTTCGCAGCTTCGTACGCGGTCTGAAATGCAGTCGGCTCGGGCGATGGATTTGACGCGGCGAGCAGTTTTTCGTCATGCTGGCGGGCGTTCAGCAGAAAAATTGCTGTGCAGTGCGGTCGTCGTCGGCACCTTTCGCTACCCCGTTGAAACTCGCTGTTTTCCATCTCCGGCTCTTTGTCCTCTGGGGCGCGCTGCTGCTCGGCGGCGCCGGGGCAGTGCGCGCCGCGGATGCGCTGGTGGACGGAGCGGTGACGGCGATTGCCGCGCTGACCGACCCGAACCGGCTGGAGTCATTGCCGGACGAAAGCCAGTTCCGCGCGCAACTCGGGCCGGCGCTGGGCTGGCTGCACGTCGCGCGGCGGCGGGACGTTTCGCCGGAAGCCGTCATCCTGCGGGCGTTCACGGCGAACGGCCTGCACGGCGAAAGGGCGCGGCTGACCCGCGAGGCGCTGTTACGCAACCTGGCGCGGGCGGACGCGTGGGAGCTTTTTGGCAACGCCGTCAGCGCGCGGGCGCTGGCCGACGGACGGCCCGCGCCCATCGGCGTCGGGACGCACCGGGGGCATCTCGCGCTGACGGCGGTGGTTTTGCCGGAGGGACTGGGGGCGGCGGACAAGCGGGAGTTCGCCTGTCTCGTGCTGCGGGCCGACGACGAGTTGCCGCCGCGTCCGGTGCGGCGGTATCAACGGCAACCGGGGGATCGGCTGGCGCGGCAGTTGGATCGGGATCGAAAGCCGCGTCCGGCGGCGCGCAAGGCGGCGGTGCCGGTGCAGCCGGTGCCCGCGGCGCCGATGGTTTATGACGAGCCGTTGCCGGCATCGTGAGTGATGGCGCGGTGCGTGACGGCGCCCGGAGGTCGCCATCCACCCGGGCGCAGATCAGACGCCGACCTGGAGCGTTCTGCTTGTCAACGCGCGAGGACACGCCTAGAGATTCCAGCGTTTTGAGTCCGCTTCCGCCTCCACCCGCCCGCCGCTGGCACCACCTAACGCTCAGGATCGTCCTGACCGTTGTGCTGGGTTACCTGCTGGTATCGCTCAACTCGCGTTACTTTTTCCACGCCGAACTCTCCGAGCACGGCGACTCGGCGGCGAACACGCTCTCCGTCTTGCGCGCGGAGCGCTGGCAGGAGCTTTACGGCGCTTATTCGCGCTGGGGGTTCCATCATCCCGGCCCCGCGTTGTTTTACGGCGAAGCCCTGGGAGACGAAATTCTGTACCGGTGGCTCCATCTCACCCCGGCCCCTTACAACGCGCAGATGCTGGTCGTCATCGGGCTGCTGGTGAGTTTCTTCGCGGCGGGTATCAGCGTGGCGGCACGCTGGGTGCGCGGCGGGACTTTTCTGGCCCTGGCGCTGGCGGCGGCGGCGTGGCACTTCACGGCGGTGGACGGACGGTTTTTGCTGGTGAGCGCCTGGCCGCCCTACGTGGCTCCGCTGATCCTGTTTTGCCTGCTGGTCTCGGCCGCCTCCGTCGCAGCCGGGCAGGGCGAGGACCTGCCTTTGCTGACCCTCGCCGGGTGCTTCCTGCTGCACCTGCACGCCGCCCAGCCCCTTTTCGTGGCCCCGATGTTCCTCCTCGGATACGTCGGTTTGTGCTGGTCGTGCTGGCGCCGACGGAGCGGGCAGGATGCTCCGGCGGTCTCTCTCGCCAAGGCGGGCGACCCCGCCCCGCCTCCCTCTCCACCGTCAACCGCCGCCGGGTCCGCCTTGCCTTGGCGCATTTACCGCCGCTCGCACCGGTTTGCCGGGCTGATTGCCGTTTGTTTCGCCCTCCCGGTCCTCGTGGACCTCCTCTTTCCCGACGGGAATTTCCACCGGATCCGGCTGCACCTGCAAACCTACCGCGGAGAGCACCACGCGCTCCTGGCCAGTTTCGAATACTTCCTGCGATTCGCCGCGTACACGCCTTCGCTGCCCACCGGCGACGGCACGTTCTCCGGAGCCGTTACCCCGCAGACCCTCCGGCACTTCCTCCTCCACCATCCGTTGATGATGCTGTTGTGGCTGGGTGCCCTGCTGTCGCCGCTGTTGCCCCTGGCGGTGCGGGTGTGGCGGGGAAAGGAACCGACGCTGCTCGGGGAGACGGCGGTGTCGGCCGCGCTCCCCACCGTGTACGAGGCCCCCGCCGGACGTTGGCGGTTCCTGGGTTGGCTGTACGTGACGTGGCTGTTGAGCGTGGGATTGACGCTGTTTTGGGGCACGATCCAGGATGGGGCGATGTTTTATTACAACGCTTGGTTTGATTACTCGATCTGGTACGTCCTGGCGCTTTTCGCGGCCGGGGCCCTGGCGGACGCGCTCGACGCTTTTACTTTCCGCTCCGAGCGCCGCCTGCTATGGAAAGCAGGCGTGATCCTGCTCTGCGCGGGGCTGGCCGGAGTCACGCTCGCGCGGCACCCGGAGCGCTTCCGCGCCGATGACGCCGACGGGGAAGCCGACCGGCTCCAGCACCGCTCCGTGGCTGATCGGCTCTCGACCGAACCCGCGGGCACGCCGCGCGCGAAGCTGCTGTTCTTCCCGCACGACGCTTGGCAAAGTGCGACGGGGATCGCCGTCCAGCTCACCCGCGCGGGCCGGCCCGCCTACGTGTCGCCGGAATGGGAAACCGTCTTCGGCCCCGATCATCAGGTGCCGGATTGGAAAAACGTCGTGTCCCGACCCGCCGACACCAACCCGACGTTTGAGTGCTGGCACCTCGTGTCGAAGCAGAAAGTTTCCGGCGAGGACGCCCGGTTTCCCCTCTTCATGGATTACGCGCTGGTGCCGGGCGGGCTCCCGATTGATCCGGCGGTTGCGCCAGAGATCGTGTGGCAGGGCGGCGGGACCAACAATCTGGATTACACCAGCGAGGGCTGGGAGGGCACGGACACCGAGACCACCGCGCGGCTGGCGCTCCTCCAATTCCGACCGTGCCCGGTCCCGCCGACCGCCGGGGTCCGGATCACCTTTCACTTTACGGTGTATCCGTTTGCCAGGCGGCCGGGTCCACAACGCATGGAAGTCCGTTTCAACGGCAACGATCTGGGCACGCTGAGCTTTGCGCGCGACGCGGCGGGCGCGCAGAGTGTCACCGTTCCGGCGGCGACGTGGAACCGGTACGGGGCGGTGCTGCTGACGTTGGCCTTTCCCGATGCGGTGGCCCCTATCACGACGGGCGAGGGTTCGGATCGTCGGCCCCACGCCTTCGACGCGCACCGGATCAGCTTTGC
This sequence comes from PVC group bacterium, assembly GCA_903642295.1. Lineage (GTDB taxonomy): Bacteria > Verrucomicrobiota > Verrucomicrobiia > Chthoniobacterales > SZAS-18 > CAHJWO01. The sequence goes on from CAHJWO010000045.1 coordinate 7,021, forward strand.
CCTGGAGGCCGGTGCCACGGGATCCGCACCGCCCCCGGCTGCCGCAGTGCCGCCGATCCCCGCACCCGCACCCGTCCCGTCACCTGTTCCCACCCCGGAGGCAACGCCTTTCCCCTCGCCGCCGCCTGCGACAACCATCCCGCCGGATCAAAATCCAGCGGACGCACCGACCCCGACGCCGGAGGCACCCTCCGGCCGGGACCCCGGTCAAGATTGAACCGGGCTCGGACGGATCGGACGCACATCCAACTACTTCAGTCATCCTGAGGGGAGCTTGACGACCCGAAGGACCTCGCGGAAGGAACACGCTCTGCACCGTGGGACAAACTGCCCCGAGCAGCATCTGTGTACCCGGCCGAGAGGTCCTTCGGGTCGTCAAGCTCCCCTAGGATGACAGAACTTTTTTAGAGGCGTTTGGGCTGGAATCAGACGCGGGACAACTTGACCGTGGTGCTACCAATCTCTACAGAAAAGGGGGCCACCGAAAGCTGGCTGCACCGAGGTCCGCTCTACGTGCCGCCTTTGCCCGACGCGGCGGGGTCAGCCGCCTGCTCGGCCTCGTACTCGCTCTTATCTTTGGAAGGTTGGGCCATGTCGTCCACGAATTCCTCCTGGGAAACCCGGATGGGCGGCTTTTCGCTGGTCAGCGATTCCGGCTCGGGCGGAGTATCGTGGCGCGGCAGCGGATCGTTGGCGGGAAGCGAGTTTTCTGGTTCGTTCATACAGGAGACTGTTCGTTTGCCGAATTCGTTTGGATCGTGGAAAGGTGCAAGATGAGTTGGCGATTGAACCCCCGGGGAACCGGACTGCTGGTCGTGGACGTGCAGGAACGCCTGCTGCCCGCGATCCGTAACGGCGAGGCCGTGGTGGCCCGCGTGGCGCTGGCCGTGAAGGTGGCGCAGCTTTTTGGCCTGCCGGTCTTCCACACGGAACAAGTGCCGCAAAAACTGGGCCCGACCGTGGCCGCCGTGCGCGAGGCCTTGGGCGTGGAACAACCGCCCGCCCCCACGAAGACCGCATTTTCTTCCGCGGATTGTTACCAGCCGGACGAACTGCCGAAGACGCTGATCGTGGTCGGGGTGGAGACCCACGTTTGCGTCCGCCAGACCGTGTTCGATTTGCGCGAGCGCGGCCACGAAATTTATTTGTTAGCGGACGCCGTCGGTTCGCGGTCCGAGACCGACCACCGGCTTGCTCTCCACGAGTTGCGTGAGATTGCCCACGCCCGCATTACCACGTTGGAAGCCATCGCCTGGGAAATGCTCGGCAAGGCGGAGGGCGAGCCGTTCAAGAAGTTGCTGGCGCTCCTCAAGTGATAGCGACGCAAGGACAAAGCGTACCCCGCCGGTCCGGGCGAAGGCCGCCCTACGCTGGCAAGGTCTTTCAACTTGCGGAGGATTCCGGCGCACGCGCCTCGCGTGCCCGCTTTGGCGCCTCGCCAAAGCGCGGGAGGCCGCCACCCCGGAGCCAACGGCGGGGCGCCGTCGGCAGCACGCGAGGCGCGTGCGCTCCCCAAACTACCTGCTTGGACCAAATGGAATGACCTTGCCTACGCTGGCTGGAAATCCGCCTTCTTCATCGCAATCTTCAAGGCATCCCCGAAGCGGTCCAGCATCTCCGTAGTGTGCAGACTGCTGACCGCCATGCGGATCATGTCCTTCCCGGCCGGGACCCCCGGCGCGATGGACATCACGGTAAAAAATCCGGAATCCTGGAGCGACTTCCAGATGTAGTAGAGCTTCGCCTTGTCGCCGATCACGATGGGGATCGCCGGGGTCGGGCTGCCCCAGTAGTCCAGCCCCATCGTGTCGAGAATCCCTTGCAAGTGCCGGGTGTTGTCCCACAAGCGCTGCTGGTGCTCCGGCTCCTTTTGCATGACGCGCAGGCTCGCCAGGGCTGCCGCCGCGCTGGGCGGGGTGATCGCCGCGCTGAAGATGATCTGCTGGCTGCTGCTGCGGAGATACTCGATGGTCGCCTTGTCGGCGGCGATGTACCCCCCCGTACTGGCGAGCGACTTGGAGAAACTGCCGCAAATCAGGTCCGTTTGCTTGGTCAGGCCGAAATGGTCCGGCGTCCCCCGGCCCTGCCGGCCCATCACGCCGAAAGCATGGCAGTCGTCCACCACCAGAAACGCCTGGAACTCCTCGCACAGCGCCACCAACTCCGGCAACGGCGCGATGTGGCCTTCCATCGAATACACGCCGTCCACCACGACGATTTTCGGCTGCTTGGGGTCGAGCCGTTCCAGGGTCGCGCGCAGCGAGCCCATGTCGTTGTGGGTAAACCGCTCGGTCTCCGCGCCGCTCAGGCGGATGCCGTCCCAGAGCGAGGCGTGGATGCTCTTGTCCACCACGACCACGTCCTTGCGGTTCGCCAGCGACGACACGCTGGCCAGACACGCCATGTACCCGGCAACGAGCACCTGACAGGCTTCCTTGCCCAGGAACGCCGCCAGCTCTTCCTCCAGCTCGATGTGGTAGGCGCGGGAGCCGTTCGCCAGGCGCGAGCCGCACGGACTGGTGCCCCATTCATCGACGGCCCGCTTGGTCGCGGCGCGCACTTCCGGGTGATTGGTCAGCCCGAGGTACTCGTTGCTGGACATCATGATCATCGGCTTGCCGTCCACCGTGATGCGCAGCCCGTCCGCGTGTTCGATGACCTGATAGTACGGCGCATACCGCAGCCGCATCTTGGTGGCCGCATCGGTACGGCAGCGCTCCGCGACGGGCTTTTCGCGGTCGGCGAAGAAAGGGACTTTGAACATGAAATTGGCGGTGTTGCATGTAACGTTGACCCTGCCTCCCCGTCAACCTCTATCCACCGAAATTGAGGAAGACCCCCGGTGAGTTTTAGCTTGGCCCACGCCCTCCGCCGCCCTAAAAGCGAGGGGCTTTCCCGATGAATCGTCACCTCTTTTCTCCTGCCCCCGCCGCCCCGTGGCGGCGGCTCGCCGTCGGCGGGTGGCTCGTGATGCTTTGCGTCGCAAAGGGTTACGCCGGACCCACCCCGGTGTACACGTTGGCGCAGTGTCAGGACATGGTTGCCACGCAAAGCCCGGAAGTGCTGGCCGCCGCCAAACAGGTGGACGCCGCGAAAGCGCTCGTCACGCAGGCGCGGGCCGGCATTTTTCCCACGCTCGGGGCCAACGGCTTTTTCCAGCGGCGCGAGCAGGGCCTCGCCAATTCGGGCGGCGTGAACCAGGGCATCCGCCAAAACGACTACACGGCGGACATCCGGCTCACGCAGTCGCTTTTCTCCTCCTTTGCCGTGCGCAACCGGATCGCCGCCGCGCATCTGACCGAGCGCATCGCCGTGCTCAACTACCAGGCCACGCTCAATACGACCGGCGCGCAGGTGCGTACCGCGTTCGATTCCACGTTGGCCGCCGAGGCGAGCATCGCCGTGCGTCAGCAGGCCATCGACCTGCTGTCGGCCCAGCTCAAGGATCAGCAGGACCGGCTCGCCGCCGGGAGCGTCGGCCAGGTCAACGTCAACCGCGCGCAGGTCGCCCTCGCCAACGAACAACCGCCGCTGCTGGACGCCCGCGCCAACGTCCGCACGGCCTACGCCGCCCTGGCCCAGGTGCTCGGCATTGCCTATCCCTCGGGCGCGGCGGACGCCCCGTTCCGCGTGCGCGGCGAACTGGCGGTCAAACCGTTTGGCCTGTCGAGGGAGGAGTGCATCCGGCGCGCGCTGGCCCAGCGCCCGGAGGTCGAGTCGCGCAAGCTCGCGCTCGACGTGCTGGGGCATCAGCTCGTCGTGGAGAAAGCGGCGACGCGCCCGCAGATCGCCGCCTTCGCGGCTTATGACCTTTACAGCGAGCCGGTCGTCGCGGCCAACCGCGACACCTTTTCCGGCTACACGTTGGGGTTCGCGGCGTCATGGACGATCTTCGACGGTTTTGCGACGCTGGGCCGGGTGCGCGGCGTGCGCGCCCAGCAGGGCGAGGCGGCGGCGCAGCTCGTCGCGGTTCGCCTCCAGGTGGAAACCGAGGTGCGCAACGCCTTCGACGATCTCCAGACCGCCGCGGCCACCTTGCAGCCCCAGAGCCAGAACATCGCGCTGGCCAACGAGACGCTCGGGCTCACCTCGCGCAATCTCAATGCCGGTCTGGGCACCCAGCTCGACGTGCTGCAAACCCGCGTGGACCTGACGCGCGCCCGGACGCTGGAACTCGGGGGACGGCTCGCGTACAACCTGGCGCTCAGCCGCCTGGAGCGCGCGATGGCCGCCAACATGCCGACGCCGGGCATCACGGTAAAAACCACCGCACCGGCCCGGTCGGCAGCGAAGTAACGATGCCCCGCCATGCCGCCCGTCCCCGTCAAAACCTCGTCCGCCCCGGTTGACCGCCGCCCCTCCCAAGGCTGGCCGCAGGAGGCCGTTTTCTGGTGCCTGCTCGCGGCGCTGACGGCGGGCTGGTCACCGCCGGCCCGCGCCGAGACGCTGACCCTCGCCGATTGCCTGCGCGAGGTGGTCGAGCACAACCCGGAGATCATCCAACAGCGCCTGGCCATCGAGCGCGCTACCGCGACGCGCCTGGTCCTGCGCTCCCGCGCCCTGCCCTCGCTCACCTTCGCCGGAATCGTGGGCGAGTTGAACCAGGAGCAAAATATCGCTCCCATCAAGGTCAAACACGCCGACGGCACCCCCGTCAAGAACCCCAACGGCACGAACAAAATCATTCCCGGCAGCGTCCAGACCGAGAACCAGTTCGTCGTCCTGAGCACGGGCACGCTCAACCAGCCGCTTTTCGACGCGGCGATCCCGGCTTCCTTCCGGCGCGGCACGGTGGGCGTCCTCGCCGCGGAACAGAACTTCTACAGCGTCGCCGTCGCGCAACTCCACGTCGCGCGCCTCCTGTTCTACCGGACGCTCTACCAACGGGAAAACGGCGACGTGCTGCGCCAGACCGACGAGACCCTGGCGGGAAACGTCAAGGCCCAGAACCAGCTCGTCTCCGCCGGGTTGTCGGGCCGCGGGCCGCTGCTCTCCGCCCAGGTGCAGCGCACCAACTTCGCCCCGGGGATCAGCGCCTCCGGCGGCACTTACCGCACCGATCTCGCCAGCCTGCTGCAAGCGATGGGCCGCGAATTACCCTACCAGAAGGACGGCGACGATCCGCTCGCGCGCATCACCCTCTCCGGCGAGTTGGAAGAGGAAAGCCCGACGTTCGACCCCGCCGAGGCCGCCCGGGTCGCGCTGGAACGCCGCCCCGACCTCCGCGCCCTGCGCGCCATGGTGAAAGCCGAACAGGAAGATGCCAACATCGCCAAGGCGGGCTATTATCCGCTCATCCGCCTCTACCTCGCGGGGGAATACGTCCCGCAGAACAACGTGCGCAACCAACCCAACGCGATCCGCCAGAGCGATCAGGTCCAGACCACCGAACTGCGCCCCGGCGTCAGCGGTAGCTGGGTCGTCATCGACCCCGGCACCACGCGCGGCGCGGTCCGGGCGCAGGAAGCGCAGCGCGACACGGTCGCCATCGGCCTGCACCAGCTGGAAGCCAGCGTGCCCGCCGAGATCGCCACCGTCCGCGCCCGGCTCGCCGACGCCACCGGGCGCCTCGCCGCCCTGCGCGGCAACGTGGACGCCGCGCAAAGCACCTTGAACATCGTCCAGGGCGGGCTGGCCCAGGGGATCAATTCGCAAACCGACTTTCTCTACGCGCAGGGCGACCTCCTGACGGTCCGCACCGGCCTGCTGGCCGCCCGCCTGGAAATGAGCCTCGCCCACGCCGAACTCGACCGCATCACCGGCAACTACCTGCGCTACGTCGAGGAAGCACCCGCCGCCAACCCCCGCCGTTCCCTCACCCGCAAGTGATCCAGCTTTCCCGCCTCACCCCGCGCCGCCAGGCCGCCGTGCTCAGCTTCCTGCGCTGGACGGCGGTGCTCGTCGTCGGCTTCGTGCTGCTCGTCGTCGGCTATTACCTCTACGTCAACGTCCTCAACCGCGCGCCGGCGGAGGTGTACGTGTCCCAGCGCGGCACGGCCATCGCGGCGGTGTACGGCACGGTGACGATCAACCCCGTGACCTCGCTCCCGCTGTTCGCCCAGAACACCGGTTATCTGCACACGACCGAGGGCCTGGGCAACGTCACGTCGGCGAACGGTCTCCCCGTGAAGGAGGGCCAACTCCTCGGCACGGTGGTCGACGAAATCGGCCAGCGCATTCTCCGACAGGCCCAACAGGACTATGACGCGGCCATTGCCCGCCAGAAGAACGGCCCGCCCAGCGCCGGACCGCTCCGGTCCGCCGAGGATAGTTTGCGGGCGATGGATAAACTCCCCCCCGGCAATGTGCCGCAGGTGACGCGCGACGCCGCCCGCAACGCCGTCAACCAGCTCACCGCCGGCGTCGCCAACGAGACCCTCGAACTGCGTCACGTGGTGGACGCGGCGGCCAACAACCTCAAGGCCGCCCAGGACCAGCAGGGCCGCACGGAAATCAAAGCCCCCTTCAACGGCGTCCTCACCTTCATCGCCTTCGGCAACGGCGCCTACGTCCTGCCCAACCAACTCGTGTACACCGTGGCATCGACGGAAATCAATGTCACGGGCCAGGTCAACGAGGAGGACGTGGGGCAGTTGCAGGCCGGGATGAAGGCTGACATGCGCCTCTACGCGTATGGCAGCACGACCTTCCCGGCCACGCTCGTCCAGATTTTCCCCGCGCCGGAGGCGAGCAGTTCGCGCTACACGGTCATCCTCCAGTTGGACAAGCCGCCCGCCGACATCCGGTTCGGCCTCACGGGCGAGATGAACATCATCACGGGCCGCAAGGAAAACGCGCTCACCATCCCCGCCCGGGCGTTGTTCAACGTCGATCAGGTGCTCATCGTGGACGACGGCGTGGTGGCGCAACGCCCGGTCAAAGTCGGCTTCAAGAGCCTGGAATTCGCCGAGGTGATCGACGGCATCCGCGACGGCACCTCCGTAATCGTTTCCGATCAGGAGAGCTTCCAGCCGGGCCAGCGCGTCCGCCCGGTGAAAATCAACGACGTGAAGCAGAAGACGCGCTGAGCCGCCGCGCAACCCTCCCACCCTTCCGCGTTCCGACTTCCCACTTCCGCCTTTCCTCGCTTGCCTCCCTCACTTTACATCGGCCTGCGCTTCACGGTAAGCCGCAAACGCTCGCTGGCCTTCAGCCTGCTGGGCGTGATTTTCGGCGTGGCGTTCTTCATCTGCACCCAGGCGCAGACCCAGGGGTTCGAGCAGTATTTCATCAAGACGATCCTGGGCACCTCCGGGGCCATCATCGTCAGCGACCGCTTCCAGAGCCGCTTCACGAGCTTCGACAACACGGCGGGCGGCACCGTGCTCAGCGGCCAGGCGCGCCGCAAGTATTACGAGGGCATCACGGACGCGGCGGCCATCATGCGCGTCATCCGGCAGTTCTCCAACGTGACGGCCTGCGCGCCCATCGTGCAGGGCAACCTCACGGCGCAGGGCGACTTCCAGTCGGAGATTGCCACGATCCAGGGCATCGACCTGGACCTGCACCTCCAGGCCACCAGCCTCGGCAAACAGATCGTCAAGGGCAGCCTCAACGATTATCGGGTACGCCCCGCCGGCCTGATCCTCGGCAGCCTGCTGGCCGAAAAAATGCAGGTCACCGTCGGCGACAACGTCACGCTGATCGGCGTCGGCGGCGTCCGCAAGGTGGCGACGGTCAGCGCCATCGCCAGCAGCGGCAACAACATCATCGACGACCGCCGCGGCTACGTGAACTTGCGGCTCGCCCAGTCGCTGCTCAACAAACCCTCGCTGGTGACCATGATCGTCGTCACTCTGCGCGACCCCGACGGCGCGCCGCAGCTCGCCCGGCACTTCGAGGAACTCTTCCGCCACCGCTCGCGCGACTGGCAGACCCGCGAGCACGGCAACCTGCTGATCTTCTCGACCCTGCGGCTGTCGGCGGGCATCACCGTGAGCCTCATCATCCTGCTGGCGGGCGTGCTCATCTTCAACACGCTGACGATGACCGTCCTGGACAAGGCGCGCGAGATCGCCATCCTGCGCTCGATGGGCTACCGCCGCATCGACATCACGCTGATCTTCCTGTTCCAGGGCTTCCTCGTGGCGCTGATCGGTTCGATCCTCGGGGCCATGATGGGAGCGTTGCTGACCTACGGCATCTCGCTCATCCCGGTCAAAATCACAGGTTTTTTCAGCACGGACCATTTCATCGTTTCCTGGAACCCCGAGCATTACCTTTACGCGGTCCTGATCGCCTTTTTCGCGGTGCTCACGGCCAGCTACTTCCCCGCCCGCCGCGCCGCGAATCTCGCGCCGGTGGAAATTCTGCGCGGCTCCGGGCAATGATCACGGCAGGGCAGCACGCACCGGACCCATGAAGAAATCCGCCCCCATTCCCGTTGCCCCGGCCAGCGAGACCTGCCTGGAATGCGACGGCCTGGAACGCTTTCTGGGCGAGGCCGAGACGCGCGTCCACGTGTTGCGCGGGGTGTCGTTGCGCCTGGAGCGCGGCCACGTCCACGCGGCGGTCGGCCCCTCGGGCTGCGGCAAGAGTTCGCTCCTGTACATCCTGGGCCTGCTCGACCGCCCCGACGCCGGGACGCTTTCCATCAGCGGGCAGGCCGTGGCCGACCTGCCCGACGACGAGCTTTCCCGCCAACGCAACGCGCTACTCGGCTTCATCTTTCAGTTCCACTTCCTCCTCCAGGATTTTACGGCGATCGAAAACATCATGATCCCCATGCGCCAGTTGGGCCGCCTCACCGAACCCGAGATGCGGGATCGCGCCGCCGAACTGCTCGGAGCCGTTGGTCTGGGCGACAAGCTCAACCGCCCCAGCCGCCACCTCAGCGGCGGCGAGCAGCAGCGGGTCGCCATCGCGCGCGCTCTGGCCAACGATCCGCAGGTCATCCTCGCCGATGAACCCACCGGCAACCTCGACACCGCCAACTCCAACCGCGTGTTTTCCCTGCTCACGGACCTGGTCCGCAGCCGCGACAAGGCGCTCCTGCTGGTCACGCACAACCCGGGCATCGCCGAGGCGTGCGACTGGGTGCACACCATGCGGGACGGCTTGATCGTCGATCACCACAGGAACCAATTGTAAACCGGCTCCCTGACCCGAATTCTTCCCCGCCCCCACGGCATACCGTCCGCCATCCAATCCTTCGCTTTCCCCGCTAAATTCACCCGCTTTTCCACTTTGAACCTTGAATCTTAGATCTTCCTTGGATCCTGGTTTCTTGAATCTTTCTTTTCCAGATGGAGCACTACAAATACGTCATCCTCGGGGCCGGTCCGTCCGGCCTTTCCTTCGCGCACACCTTGCGTCTGCTGGGCGAAGAATCCTTCCTCGTCCTCGACAAGGAAAACGAGGCGGGCGGCCTCTGCCGCAGCGTGGAGGTGGACGGCAAACCGCTGGACATCGGCGGCGGTCATTTCCTCGACCTCAAACGCCAGGAAGTGCTGGACCTGGTGTTCCGTTTCATGCCGCGCGAGGAATGGCAGGAACACAAGCGCGTCTCCAAAATCCGCATCCGGGGCGTGGAACTCGACCATCCGCTCGAAGGCAATCTCTGGCAGTTGCCCGTGGCCGACCAGATCGACTTCCTGGAATCCATCGCCAAGGCGGGCGTCCTGCGCGGCGAGCCGCAACCCGAAGCGTTCGCGGACTGGATCACCTGGAAGCTGGGCGACTGCATCGCCCGGGAGTACATGCTGCCTTACAACCGCAAGATCTGGTCGATGGACCCGAACCAGCTGGGCACGTACTGGCTCTACAAGCTGCCCGACGTGAGCTTCCGCGAAACGTTGCAAAGCTGCCTGGAGCACAAGATGTTCGGCGCGTTGCCCGCGCACGCCAGTTTCCTGTACCCCAAGGCACACGGCTACGGCGAGGTCTGGCGGCGCATGGGCGACGCCTTGGGCGACAAGCTCCACCTCGGCGAGGCGTTGACCAGCGTCGATCCGGCCACGCGGACGGTGAATGGGCGTTATCAGGCGGGCACCATCGTCAATTCGATCCCCTGGACCGCCTGGACCCAGACCAGCCCGATGCCAGACGAGGTCCGCGCTGCCATTGGCCGTCTCGTGCAGGTGCCCATCGACGTGGATTACGTTGCCGACACGTTGCCCAGCGATTCGCACTGGACCTACGATCCCGACGAGAACAAGAGCTTCCATCGGCTGTTGCTGCGCGCCAATTTTTGTTCCGGTTCGCGCGGCTACTGGACGGAAACCAACTCCGCGCGCAGCCCGAAGCTGGCACCCGGCGCGTTCCGCCACACCAATGAATACGCCTATCCGGTCAACACGCTGGACAAGCCGCAGACGGTGGATGTCATCAAAAAATGGGCGGCCAGCCAGGGGATCTATCCGCTGGGCCGCTGGGGCCAATGGGAGCACATGAACTCCGACGTGGCGACCTCCCTGGCGATTGCCGCCGCGCAGGAATTGCACGGCAACCCGGTGTAAGACCGGTCTCGTGTCGAATGCGGCGGCCCCGCTGATTCTGCCGGTCGTGCCTCATCGAGCTTGATAAGGTTCTCGTACCACTCGGGCTCCGTCGAAGGGATCGGTACGCGAATTTGAGAAACAAGGGTTGTTTTCTCATGCCGCTCGGGAGTGATCTGCCAGATTTTTTCGTGAATTACAGTGGAGCCGCGTGGCGGTCGCTGCGCGGCGAATCGACTGGCATGGAAGCGGCTTAAACCATGCTTGATGAGCAACCGCCTCGCTTCTTCCTCTTCCACCACCGCCCGCCGCACGGTTTCCGCCTGCCCGATCTGCGGCGGGGCGCGATTGTTTTATCAGTTCTCGGTCGAGGGTTTCCGCGTCGTGCGTTGCAACGATTGCAGCCTGATGCTGACCAACCCGCAGCCCTCTGACGTGGAACTCGGGCAGATCTACGACGAAAACTATTTTCTGGCTGAAGAGAATACGGCGGACCACCAGCACACCGGGGAACTCAAAGCGGCCACCGTAGATGGATACCTCGACCTGCTCGCCCGCTACGGAGTTCCGCCCGGAGCGCGACTGTTGGAGATCGGCTGCGGCCACGGGGATTTTTTGAGGCGCGCCGCGCGCCGCGGTTTGAACGTGACCGGTGTGGAATACTCTGCCAGTGCCTGCGAGGTCGCCCGGCAGAAGCTCGGCGGTGTCGGGGAAATCATCTGCGGCGAGATCGACGACTTGACCGAATCCTGCGAGGCCCGGTTCGACGTGATTACCGCTTCCGACGTGATCGAGCATGTCCGCGACCCCAAGGCTTTCCTGGCCCACGCCCACCGGCTGCTCAAGCCCGGCGGCGTCCTCTTTCTCGCCACGCCGACGCTGGATTCCTGGTCCGCGCGCCTGCTGCGCAACCGCTGGATGGAGTTCAAACCCGAGCATCTGTGGTATTTCAAAGGCGCGACGCTCCAGACGCTGCTTAGCCGGAGCGGCTTCGGTGGGATCATCGAAAAAACCTGCCGCAAGACCCTGAGCGTTGACTACATCGCCGGGCACTTCGAGCGGTACCCGGTCCCCGGCGTTTCGCCGTTGGTTGCGCTGGCGCGGCGGCTGACGCCCGTCTCCCTGCGCCGCAAGCCGATCCGTATGGTCGCCAGCGGCATGGTGCTCATGTCCCGCCGCGAGGAAATCCACGCCCGGCCGCTGCTGTCGCTCGTCGTGCCAGCCTACAACGAGGCGGCGACGCTGGACATGGCCCTGCAAAAACTCCTCGCCAAGGAAGTGCCCGGCGTGGACACGGAAATCATCGTCGTCGAGAGCAATTCGACCGATGGCACCCGTGAACTCGTCGCGCGTTATGAAGACCATCCGCGCGTGACGGTCGTCTGGCAGGACGCCCCGCGCGGCAAGGGGAATGCCGTCCGCGCCGGGTTGGAACGGGTGCGCGGAGACTACGTGATGATCCAGGACGCCGATCTGGAATACGATTTGGAGGATTACGAAGCCTTGCTGGAGCCGCTGCTCAACGGCCGCGCTGCGTTCGTACTCGGTGCGCGCCACGGCGGCAACGCCTGGAAGATGCGGCAGTTCACCGGGCAGCCGGTGCTGAGCGCCGTCATGAACGGAGCGCACCGGTTCTTCACGATGCTGGTCAACGTGGGATTCGGTGCGCGGCTGCGCGATCCGTTCACCATGTACAAGGTCTTCCGGCGCGATTGCCTGCACGGCCTGCGCTTCGAGTGCGACCGGTTCGACTTCGATTTCGAGTTGGTCATCAAGCTCCTGCGCAAGGGGTACAAGCCGCTGGAAATCCCGGTCAATTACCGTTCGCGCTCGTTCTCCGAGGGCAAGAAAGTGTCGTTCCTGCGCGACCCGGTCACGTGGATCCGCGCGCTCGTAAAATTCCGCTTGTCCAAAGTGGACCCGTTGGAAGAAGTTGTTCGCCTGCAAGCCACGGTGCCGAAAGCCCGTGCCTATGCGGCGGCAATTTCATGAAATATTTCATCACCGGCGCGGCCGGTTTCATCGGCAGCAGCCTCGCTGACCGTCTCCTGCGCGAGGAACAGGAGGTCGTCGGCTGGGACGACTTTTCCACCGGTCAGGAGCCGTTTCTGGAAGGCGCGCGGAAATCGCCCCGTTTCCAACTGGTGGGCGGCGACAACCTCGACCTGACCGCCCTGACCGCCGCGATGGCCGGGTGCGAGTTCGTGTTTCACTTCGCGGCCAACGCCGACGTGCGCTTCGGTCTGGAGCATCCCGGCAAGGACATCCAGCAGAACACCATCGCCACGTTCAACGTCCTGGAGGCCATGCGCGCCAACGGAATCAAGGGCATCGGGTTTTCCTCGACCGGCAGCGTGTACGGCGAGGCCGCGCTCATCCCCACCCCGGAGAATTGCCCTTTTCCGATCCAGACCTCGCTCTACGCGGCGAGCAAGGTCGCGGGCGAGAATTTGATCCAGGCGTACTGCGAGGGCTTCGGGTTCGAGGGGTACATCTTCCGGTTCGTATCCATTCTCGGGGAACGTTATACGCACGGGCACGTTTTCGATTTCTACCGCCAGTTGCTCGACCATCCCGACCACCTGCGCGTGCTCGGCAACGGGGCTCAACGGAAGAGCTATCTGTACGTCGAGGACTGTCTGAATGCCATGCTGCACGTCACCCGGGCGCACACCGCCCGCGAAGCAAAGCACCACGTCGAAGTGTACAATCTCGGCACGGAGGAATACTGCCAGGTAACGGATTCCATCGGTTGGATTTGCGCGCACCTCGGGCTGAAGCCGGAGTTGCAGTTCACCGGCGGCGAACGCGGCTGGGTGGGCGATAATCCGTTTATTTTCCTGGATACCGCCAAGGTCCGGGGGACGGGTTGGAAGTCGGCGCTGACGATCCAGCAGGGGATCATCCGGACCCTGGCGTGGTTGCAGGAAAACCAGTGGGTGCTGGCAAGGCGATAGACCGCCCG
>CAHJWO010000046.1 GCA_903642295.1 PVC group bacterium
ACGCGCTCCGGGCGGGAGCCGCCGTCGGCGCGGGCGCAACCGGCGCAGGCGAAGGCTGGCCGACCGTCGGGTTCGAAGCGGGCGGGTTGACGGCGTTGTTCCCCGGGGCGGACGTACCGGCCCCCTTGTCGGGCGAGGTCGGCGCGGCGGCGGGCTGCGGCGGCGACTGGCTGATCGGGTATGCCGGGTGCGGCTTCTCGGCCTGGAGCTTCGGAATCGTCAGCGCCACGGCCTGACTAATCGGCACGCGGACCATGCCCTTGTCCTTGGCGAACCAACTCGGCGCGTCGTTGAGCAGCTTGTAATCTTCGGTCTGGCGGTCCGCGAGCACCTTCTGGCGGAACTCGACGCGCTTGGCTTCCGCATCGACGAAATTCGTCTCGTAGTGGTTGAACACCACGTAGGTCAGCCAGCCAATCAGCAGCAGCAGCACGGCAAAGCCGATCCCCGCCAGAAAGAGCGACCCACCGCTCCGGCGCGCCGGAGCGGTGGGCGGCGGCGTGGTGGACGCGGGTTCGTCGTGTTCGGTGACGGGCGAGGCAGCCATGATTCGGTTAAAAAGAAAAAGGTGGTTCCAAACGGAAAGGAATCAGTTCACCAGCCGCAGGGACTCGGGCAGGCGCGGGTCGCGCAGGGCGTAGAGCGAATTTTTTCCCAGGCCCCGCAGGAACAGGATCGCCAGCGGCGCGCCGATGGTCGCCAGCGCGGCCAGATCGACGATCATCGTCAGCGGGCGGACACCCTTCCCGTTCAGGAACGGATTAACGATAATGTACAAATCCGCCGCGTGCATCAGCAGCACCCAGCAGGCGATGAGCGCCAACCTTTTGGTGTTGGTCTTGGCCGCGCGCGGCAGCAGCAGCGCGAACGTCACGAAAAAGTGGCCGATCACCTGGAAACCGATGGTCATGAAGTTCCAGCTTTCGGTGTTCCGCGTCAGGAAGAACTCCGTCTCTTCCGGGATGTTCGCGTACCAGATCAGGAAGAATTGGTCGAACGCGATGTAAGCCCAGAACACCGTGAACGAGAGCAGCAGCTTGCCCATGATGTGAAAGTGCTCCGTACTGACAACCCCTTCGAGATACCCGGCGTTGCGCAGGGAATACGTGATCAGGATCAGCACGGCCATGCTGCTCCAGGCCGACCCGGCGAAGATGTACACGCCCCACATCGTCGAATACCAATGCGGCGTGATGCTAATCACCCAGTCGATGCCCGCGAACGTCACGAACACGCCGAAGAACGCCAGCGAGCCGAACGTCAGCGCACGGGACTTGGTCGAATAGCCCGGGTCGCCGTTGATGTCCTGCTTGGCGGACCACCGGCGCAACAGGTAGCTGACGCTGAAGAAGAAGGCGAAATAAACCACCGTCCGCACCGCCCAGAAGGTCGGGTTGAGCAGGGCGCGCTTGCCATCGACGACCGGGTCCTCGCCCAGCGGCGTGTCCATCCAGCGGTACCAGATGTGGTGCGCCCCCAGCGCCAGCGGGATAAACGCCAGCCAGAGCCAGTTGAACGACCGGGTCATCGTCTCCAGAATGCGCCGGATGACCACGCTCCATTCGGCGTCCACCGCGAAGTGCAGCAGGTTCCAGAACAGCGCTCCCGCCGAGATCGTGAAAAAGAACATCAGCGCGAACAGCCAGGAAAACAGGAACACATCCCGCGACACGAAGAACGCGATGATGCACACCACCAGTCCGGCCACCCCGGCCACCCCGAGACCGAACAACACGGGTCCGAGGTTGGTGTAGCGGAAATATTCCGCCTTGGGCGGGGCGGTGGGGGTGTCGTGGGCGGCGGCGCTCATGGATGACAAAAGGAAACGAAGTCGGAGGAACGAGGGGTTACTTGGCGGGCGGCGCGTCGAGCGCGGCCCGCTGCTCGGCGGGCAACTCTTCGGGCGTGACCAACTGCGATTTCTGGAGGGAGCGGACGTAGCACACGATGGCCCAGCGGTCGCGCACCGAGAGGTTGGCCCCGTAGCCGTTCATCGAGTTGTGGCCGTTGGTGATCGTGTAATAGATCTCGCCGTCCGCCATCTTGAGATATTTCGGATCGTGGTAGTTGGCGATGTTGGCGAGGCCGTACTTGCTCGTCACGCCGTTGCCGCCGCCGGTGCCGCCGTGGCACACCTGGCAGTTGATCTGGAAGCGCTGCTGGCCGCGCGTCAGCAACTCGGGCGTCACCTCGATGGGAATGCCCGTGCCCCACTGGTCGCCGATCATCCCGGTGCTCAGGTAGTCGGGTCCATCGCTGAAGGTCAGGCCCTCGATGCCCGGCTGGCGGGTCCCGGCGGCCACGGCGGTCAGGCGCGAGGCGACGGTTTCCCGTGGCGGCTCGAAACCCATCGGCACCGTGCCCTCGACCGGGCGGCGCGCGCCGATGCCGTCCGCAAAGAAGGCGCTGGGCGACTGCGGCTTCTGCTTGGACTGGCGCACCATGTCCGGGAAGAACTCCAGCGGACGGTTCGGCGAATGCCGCCCGCGCAGCCCCGCCACGCAGAACACCAGCAGGCAGACGACGGTAAAACCCAGGAAAAAGTATTTCATACGAAAAGCGCGCGGGGCATCGGTCGCATCGGTCTAGTCTTCGTCGTAGATCAGCGTCACGTTCGTGCCGCCAACCTTGGTCAAAAGGTTCTGCGTCTCCGTCTCGGAAAAACGCGCGTCGCTGGCCTCGACCACCACGAAGAACGCGTCGTCGCTCGCGGCGGCGAAACGGTCCCAGTTAAAGAGCGGGTGATTCCAGCGCGGCAGGAGGTTGAGCGCCAGCATCCCGAACACCGCGCCGAACGCCGAGAACAACACGGTCAACTCGAAGATGACCGGGAAGAACGCCGGGATGGTAAAAATGTTCGTCGGCTTACCCTGCACGACCAGCGGGTACAGATAGAGCGCGCTGCCCAGTTCCAACAGCAGCGCCGTGGCCGTGCCCGTCAACCCGCAGCACAACACGATGTAGCTGACGGCGGACTTTCCCAGACCCATCGCGTTGTCCATGCCGTGGATCGGGAAGGGCGAGAAAACGTCCCAGCGCTTGAACCCGGCGTCGCGGATCTGCTCCGCCGCATGGAACAAGTCGGCGGCGGTCGGCAACTCGGCGGCGACGCCGTAGAGCTTGCGTCCGGTGGTGGTCATTGTGGTGGCAGCCATGTCGGGAAATCTGGGGTGGCTCGCTTACTTCTTCTTTTTCCTGCCCTGGGTATCCGCCGGCGTCGCGCGGACCGGCTCGGCGGGGTGCGTGTCCGTCGCGGGGACGGCGGCACCTTCCGTGGAACGGCGCGGGCGGGTGCCGCTCTCGCTGGTGACCGCCATGCTCTCGCCGCCCGGCTGCAGGTGGGTCGGCTCGGCCTGCGGACCGGCGGCGAAGCCGAACCCGCCGCCGTGGCCGGTGTGCGGATCGGCCTGCGGCGTGACGCCCTTGACCTCGGCGATGGCGATCATCGGCAGGAAGCGGATGAAGAGCAGGAACAGCGTCAGGAACAACCCGAACGTGCCCGTAAAGGTCCACATGTCCACCCACGTCGGATGGAACATGCTCCAGCTCGACGGCAGGTAATCCCGCGCGATGGAGGTCACGATGATGACGAAGCGCTCGAACCACATGCCCGCGTTGACGAGCATACACACGAACATCACCATCCACAGGTTGCGGCGGCACCAGCGGAACCAGAAGAACTGCGGCGATAGGACGTTGAAACCCATCATGCAGTAGTAAGCCCACCAGTACGGCGCGCGCGGCAGCACCGGGAAGGTGTTCGGGAAAAGGTAATGCAGAAACTCCGTCACCGGACCGGCGGCACGGCTGCGCAGGAACGCCCATTGCTCGTACTGGTTGCCGCTGTACCAGCTCACGAAGAACTCCATGATGTACGCGTATCCGACGATGGTGCCCGTCAGCAGGATGATCTTGCACATCACGTCGATGTGGCGCGCGGTGATGAGATCCTGCAACTGGTACAGGTAACGCATCGGGATCATCAGGGTCAGCACCATGGCGAACCCGCCGAAGATGGCGCCCGCGACGAAGTACGGCGGGAAGATGGTCGTGTGCCAGCCGGGCACGACCGACGTGGCGAAGTCGAACGACACGATGGTGTGCACCGAGAGCACCAGCGGCGTGGAAAGCGCCGCGAGCAGCAGGTACGCCATTTCGTAGTGCCGCCACTGGCGGTTGCCGCCGCGCCAGCCCAGCGCAAAGAAGCCGTAGGCATACGCCTGGAGCGTCTTGCCGCGCGTCTTCGCCCGGTCGCGCAGGGTCGCCAGATCGGGGATCAGGCCCGTGAACCAGAACAGCACGGACACCGTGAAATACGTGGACACCGCGAACACGTCCCACAGCAGCGGCGAGCGGAAGTTCGGCCAGATGGCGTATTGGTTGGGCACCGGGGCCAGGAACCACGCCATCCAGACGCGGCCGACGTGCAGGCCGGGGTACAACCCGGCGCACATGACGGCGAAAAGCGTCATGGCTTCCGCCGCGCGGTTGACCGCCGTGCGCCAGCGCTGGCGGGTCAGGAAAAGGATGGCCGAAATGAGCGTCCCGGCGTGTCCGATACCGATCCAGAACACGAAGTTGGTGATGTCCCACGCCCACGCCACCGGCTGGTTCTCACCCCAGACGCCGACACCGGTAAAGATCAGGTACGCAAACCCGCCGAAGCAGACGAGCATCAACAGGAAGCTCGGTACGAAGGCGATCCACCACCACAGCGGCGTCTTTGCCTCGACGATGTTGCTGATCTTGTGGCTGATCCAGTTCAGCGAACGCCCGTGCGACACCAGCGGCGTGCGCAGGTCCGCCAACAGCGCGGCAGCTTTCGGATTGAGCGACGCCGGGGGCGGCGGTTCGGGCAGGTGTTCGCCCGGGTTGGCGGTGGCAGCGGAAGCCATAGAAGAAAGTCAGAAGGTAGATTGGAGTCGGCGACAAATCGCGTAGCGATAACGCAGAAGGCAGAAGTTCCGGCAAGCGGATAAAAGGCTCACGACTCTCGATTCGGAGAGTTCATGGTTTTTCAACTCTGTCATCCTGAGCAAGCGCGTCAGCGCGTCGAAGGACCTTCCGACCGCCGGTAGGCAAACACTGAACTGCGAGACGGGTCCGCAATTGACCGATAACGTTTCGCTGCCGCGGGCCGGAAGGTCCTTCGACTGCGCCCGTTCCTCGCTCCGCTCAGGATGACAGAGGTATTTTGACACGTTTACTTGAGGCTTGGATCTTTAGAATCTTGGACCTTTACTCCTTGTGGATTTCCCCGCTCGCGGACGTTTCGTCGTGTCCGGCGGGCTCGTGGATGGATTGCTCCGGGTTGTTGGCCGGGTTGCCCAAGAGGGTCATACCGATATCCTTCGCGCCGGGCATCGCCGGGTTCGGGTTGCGTAGGCGGGCCTGGTAGCTCAGGCGCGGACGCACGTTGAGGTATTCCAGCATCTTGTAGTCGCGGTCCTGCTGCTTGACCTTGGAAACCTTGCTCTCCGGGTCCGCGATGTTGCCGAAGACGATGGCTCCGGCAGGGCAGACCTGCGCGCAGGCCGTCGTAAACGAATCCGTCGGCACCTTCGTATTCGCGGAATCCCGCGCCACCTGGAGTTGCCCGATCTTCGCTTCCTCGATGCGCTGGACGCAGAACGTGCATTTCTCCATCACGCCGCGCATCCGCACCGTGACGTTCGGGTTCTTGGAGAGCTTCTTGATCTCGTCCATCCCGTTCGTGCCGAACGGCCCGAGGTACGCCTGGCTCTTGCCCTTCCACGGACCCTTCTCGATGGGTTCGATGCTGCGCTCGTTGTAGTTGAAGAAGTTGAAGCGCCGCACCTTGTACGGGCAGTTGTTCGAGCAATACCGCGTGCCGATGCAGCGGTTGTAGGCCATCGCATTGAGGCCCTCTTCCGTGTGGATGGTCGCGTTGACCGGGCACACCGTTTCGCACGGGGCGTTCTCGCAGTGGTGGCAGGTGACGGGCTGGGTCAGGATCTGCGGGTCGTCGTCCAGCGTCGGGTCGTGGTTCGGGTCGCCGTTCTCCACCGTGGAGTAGTAACGGTCGATGCGAATCCACTGCATGTTGCGGCCCCGCATGACCTGATCCTTGCCGACGACGGGAATGTTGTTCTCCGACTGACACGCCACCACGCAGGCGTTGCAGCCCGTGCAGGTGTTCAGGTCGATGGCCATGCCCCACTGGTGCTGGGCATCCAGCGGCGGGTTCTTATAGAGGGAGACGTTGGGCGGGATGTGGGCATCCATGCCGAACATCGCCACGAACGAGCGTCCGCCTTCGTAGTTGAAACCGGCCTCCTTGCGGTAGGTTTCGATGGGCATCTCCCGCACCAGGTTGCGGCCTTCCATCGCCTGGTGGTGCTGGGTGACGACCAACTGGTACGTCCCGCCGGGGACGCTGTGCTTGATGCCGGTGGTAAAGTACGGGTTCTGCGCGGTGCGCAGCGGATAGGCGTTGACCCCGGTGTTCCGGCCCACGCGGCCCGTGTGGGTGCGGCCATAGCCGAGCGCGATGGAAATGGAATTGTCCGCGTGGCCGGGCGAGACCAGCACGGGAGCGGTGATCTTGCGCCCGTCGGCGGTCTCGACGGTGATGAGATCGGCCTCGGTGTAGTTGCCTTCCGCGAACGCGCCGTTGAAGTGTACGTCGAAGGCCTGTTTGTTGATGCCCAAACGCTTCGCGGTCGCCGGACTCATCAGCGCCGCGTTGTCCCAGGTCATCTTGGTGATCGGGTGCGGCATTTCCTGGAGCCAGCCGTTGTTGGCGTAGCGGCCGTCGTCCAGCTTGTAGTCGGCGATCAGGACGACCTCCATCCCGTCGCCGAGCGCCTCGGGGAACGGGTGATCGACGTGGTGCTGCGCGAGATAACCCTTCGCCGCGCCGACGTTGAAATTGACCGTCTCCGCCTCGGGCATCGCCGAGCCGGACAGGAAGCCGTCGCGCAGAAAGGCATTCCAGGCCAGCTCCGGCTGGCCGCTGCCGCCTTTGGAAATCTCGTTGAACGTGGCCCGGACCAGATCGGGCCGGTCGTTCTTGTCCACGCCGAGCAGCAGGTTGAGTACGTCCAGGTCGCTGTACCCGCCGAAAAGCGGCAGGATCATCGGCTGGATGACGCCGTAGGTGCCGTCGGCGGCGCGCACGTCGCCCCAATGTTCGAGGAAGTGGGACATCGGGACGTGCCACTGCGCCAGTTCGCTCGTCTCGTCCTCGTGGTAGCCCAGGCGGACCACGGTCGGCACGGTTTTTTGCTTGTTGGCCCAATCCAGATTCGCCAGCGCGTTGTAGGCCGGGTTGCCGCCGAGGATGAAAAGGGTCTGGACCTTCTTCGCGTCGATGAGGTCCGCGAGGCCACTGAGGCTGGTCGGCTCCGCGCCGCCGCGCTCGGGGGCGGAATGGGCGACGAGCGTATGGCCGATGTTTTCCAGCGCGCCGTTGATGGCCTGCACCAGCAGATGCACCGCCGCTGGCTGGCGCGGCCCGGTCAGCACGAGGGATTTGCCTTTGGCGGCGACGAGGTCGGCCACGCAGCCGTTCAACCACTCATCCTGTCCTTGGAACCGGGTGGCGGCGTCCGCCGGGAAGGCCGCGGCCAATTCGGCCAGGGGTCCGCCCCCGCCGATCTTCTTGGCAATCGCCACGGCCAGCGCGCCGATCTGGCTCGCCGGGCAGCGCAGCCGATGGTCCGCCATGCCGCCGGTGATCGTGTAATGGTTTTCGACGACGTACAGCCGGTTCATCGAGTCGGTGGCCTTCGCCACGCGCCGCCGGTTGGTGAAGTCGCGGGTGGCTTCGATGCCGCCCTCGTCCATGAAAAGGAAATCACTGTCCAACGCCAGCACCACGTCCGCCCGGTCCAGGCGCGGGAGCAGCCGCACGCCATCGCCGAAGGCTGCGCGGGTCGCGTCGATCTCGTTGAAGTGCTGCAACGGATCGTACACCGCCCAGGTCAACTTCGGAAACTGTTTGGCCAACTCCGCCCGCAGGCGGTCGCGCGTCGGGGAGAGCGTTTCCTCCACGAGGATCGCCACGCCGTCGCCACCGTTGGCGTTCATGGCCTCCACGGCGGTCTTCATGAACGCCGTGAAGTGGTTCACCTCGACGATCTTGCCCTCGTGCAGAAAGAACCGGGAACGGTCCGGGTCGTACAAATCCAGCAGGGCGCACTGCGCGAACGGATCGGTCGCGCCGTTGCTCGCCGGATGCAGACTGTTGCCTTCGAGCTTGATCGGACGGCCTTCCGTCGTGGCGGCGACCAGCGCCATGCCGCCGCGCCGGCGGGGCATGTTGGTCGCGTAGAAAACGTTCTTGCCGGGGATCGTCCACTCCACCGCCTTGCTGTACGGCACGAGGTACGCCTCGGGGCGGCGGCAGCCGCTCAGGCCGAAACCCGCCAGCGCCAGCGACGCGCCCATGAGCTGCATGAAGTTGCGCCGGGACAACCCGTCCCCTTCCATCTCGGCGGCCCCGGCGGGAAACTCGCGCTCCAGCCAGCCGCGAAACTCCGGCGTGTCGTTCAACTCGCCGACGCTGCGCCAGTATTTGCGACCGGTGGGGTTCGGTCGCGCGGGCGGATGTTCAAAAATGCGTTTCATCGCGGAAGGTCGAAGGCTTTGGAAAACGGAAGCAGAGGTTTGGCGGGTAGTCTCGTACGGCTGCGACGCTTGCGACGCCTGCGACTTAAAAATCTGTTTTTAGCGAATTTCCGTCTGAAAAGTGATGGCTAGCGGTGGCAGGCCGTGCAGGTGACCGGCGGCTTGACGTGCCATTCGTCCTTGAGCTTGGTGCCGATGTCCAACTGGGTGAAATCCTTGCCGGTCTCGGGGTTCTTACCCAGGTCGGCGGGCTTCCAGTCCAGGTGGGTGATCTCGGAGAGCGGGCGCAGGTTGTTTTCCGGCGCGCGGTGGCAGGTCAGACACCACGCCATGCCCTGCGGCTGATCCTGCCAGACGACCTCCATCTGGTTGATCTGGCCGTGGCAGCTCACGCAGCTCACGCCGCGGTTGACGTGCGCCGAGTGGTTGAAATACGCGTAGTCCGGCACGCGGTGGATGCGCACCCATTCGACCGGCTTGCCCGACGCCCACGAATCGCGCACCGGCTGGAGCTTGGGGCTCTGCCCCTTGATGGCCGTGTGGCAGTTCATGCACGTCTGCGTGCTGGGCACGTTGGAATGCGAACTCACCTCGACGTAGCTATGACAGTACCGGCAATCCAGGCCCAACTGCTGCACGTGAAGCGAATGCTGGAACGGCACCGGCTGGGTGGGCATGTAGCCGACGCGCGTATACTTCGGCGTGAAGTAATACCACATGGCCAGGGGCAGCACCGTGGCCACCAAGCCGCCGCAGACGATGGCCTTGGGAGCCAGCGTGTTAGACCATTTAGGGAAGATGTTGGCCATGTCCTGAAAACGATTCAATTACCGGCGGCGCCGAACACCCGCCACCCGCGACCGGCGGCTCGGGCGCAACGCACCGTTAGCCGAACGCAACGCAACGCTAAATAGGGAGCCGGGTTTTGCAACCCTTTTACAACGAAAAAACCGGCGGCTCGGGATGTATCGAAACGCGTGGGATTTACAGCGTTCCGGGGGGTCCGGCGGCCGGGGTCGGCCAGGGTGGAAAAAGGGTCGGCAAACACGGGATTCTGCCCGGATCGTAGAGCCTCCCCCGACAGTCCGTCAATCACGGGATGGTGAATTTGTGAAATATTTCACAAGCTAGGCATTCCGGCGCGGTCCAGTCCGAGCAGCAGCCAGGTGGCGCGTGGCCCGTCGGCGATGCGTTTGTCCCTGGCCCGGATCAAAATGCGCGAGTCGAGGCCCTGCGCTTTGAGCGATGCCTCGGTCGCCGCGAAGTCCGTCTCGCGCACCAACAGGTAGTGGACGGCGGGAGGGAGGGCGTGGGGAGATTGGAGATAGAGCAGACGGTCGACGTAAAAGAGGAAGGGCAGGAAGCCCGGCTGCAACACGGCGAGCTTTTGCCCGGCGGGCACCGCGCGCCGGATCGCCGCGCCCACGGGCCGGACGGTCTCGTTGCGATGGAGGCGATGCACCGCGCCGACGGCGTAGTTGGCCGTGAACAGGGCCATGACCACCCCGCTGGCCAGCGCCAGCGGCAGGGTCCGGGGAATGGCACGGGGCGAAAACGGTTCGACTTCCTCCGCAAATCGGCGCAACCGGCCCAGACGCCGCAGCAGGTACACGCCGACGGTCACGACCACCAGCGCGATGAGGCATCGCCAGGTCCCTTTCCCTCCCAGGAAGACCGCCGCCGGCGCGGTGAGGATCGCCAGCCACAGGCACCCGGCCATGACCCGGCTCCAGACGAGCGGCAGTCCGCCCGGGCGGCCCGGCAGCCGACGCGCGAACGTCAGGGCGAGCAGGACACTAGCCGGAACGATGAGCGGCAGCGTGTACCGGGGAATGCCGCCCGGCGCGAGGGAGACCAGGACGAAGGGAACCGCCAGCGCCCAGCACAGGCCGCGCGCCACGGCCACGTCAAACGACGGCGCCCGGAGGTCGCCATCCACCGGGCTCCCACGCAAGGCCGTGGCGTCAGGCCGCATCCGCCACGCCAGCGGCAGCAGCACCACCCACGGCAGGAAATTGGCCAGGCCGCGCGGACCGTTGAGCAGCCATGCGCCGAGCCGGAACCTGTCGCCGACCTCCGCCCGCCCGGCCATCTGCGCGTACCACCGGCCCGCGACGTGCCCGGCGTTCATCTCGTGCAGGTAGGGCACGGCCCACGCGGCGAAGATCGCCAGCATGAGCAGGATGCCCAGCCCATGCGCCCAGTTGAACAGGTCCCGCCAGCGGCGCGTGAACCCGAGGATGCCCAGGACACTCGCATAAAAGTACACGACATGGAGCGGCCCCTTCGTCAGCAACCCCAGGCCGAGGAACCCGAACGGCAGCGTCCAGGCGCGCCACGGAAACCGGGGGCGGGCCGCCGCTTTGTCGTCCGCATCCCGCCGCCACGCCCCCAACCAGAGGAGCAGGGCCACGCCGTAAAGGCTCAGATAGACGGATTCAATCTCGGCCAGCCGCCCTTTTTCCATCAGGCCGATGTTGGTCAAAAGGAACACGGCGCACAACAGCGCGCCGCCCGGGCCCAGCCAGCGCGAAAGGCTCCAGACGGCGGTCAGCGCCAGCGCCAGTGCGGCGAACACGGAAGGCAGCCGGGCGGCCCATTCGCTGCGGGTGCCGGTCCATTGAAAGGATTTGGCGATGACCCAGTTGATGAGCGGCGGCTTGCTGTAGTAGGGCACACCGCCGACCTGCGGGACGATCCAGTCGCCGGAGTCGAGCATGGCCACGGCGGGCAGGATGCGGCGGCCTTCCTCGCCCTTGATCTCCAGGGAGCCGAGCACCGGCAGGTAAATCCCGGCCCAGAGCAGCGCCGTCAGCCCCAGCGCGCGCGGGAGGGTCAGCCGGGCGAAGAAGGCGTCGAACGTCGTCACCCCTTCAGGAATCCATCAACGCCGGAGCAAAAGGAAATCATTTCGTGTCGGGACTTGCAGGCGGGCCCGGGTTGATTTAAGAAGAACGCTCTGCTTTTGCCCTGTGGTGAAATGGTATCACAGAGGTCTTTGGATCCTCTTTTCATGGTTCGAATCCATGCGGGGCAGCTTCTTTTTAGAGGCAACCGAGCCAGAGAGGGAGGAATCTTTGAGCCTTGTTCCGTTGGCATTCAGGCCGCTCCTTGGTTCCTAAAAGCGACAGTCGGGGAAGGCCTCGGAGAGGCCTCCCTACCTTTGGAACGACCGGCGCTACGCGCCTCCGTTGACCCCCTCCCCTCCCGGGAGGAGGACTACGCCTCCTTATCCTTCACCGTCTGCTTCTCATTCACCGCTTCCACGCTGCCCGAGCCGTGGACCTGCTTTTTTACCTTGGGCTGGCCGTGGTAATCCACGTCGCCGGACCCGTTGACCGTCGCGTCCAACGTGTCGGTCGCCCAGATGTCCACGTCGCCGGACCCGTTGACGGTCACGGTGGCTGTCGCGCTCTTGAGTTTGGGCGCGTCGTAGTCCCCGGAACCGGCGATCTCCACCCGCTGCGCGGGCACTTCACCGGCCACCTTGATGGTACCCGAACCCGCCACCGTTACCTTCAGTGCGCCAGCCTCCAGCTTGTCCAGGTTCACGTTGCCCGACCCCGCCAACGTGACACTAAAGTCGCCGGGCGTTTTGCCCTTGAGTTCCCTGGCGTGGACGTTGCCCGAACCGGCCAATTCCAGCCCGCTGAGCGTCTTGACGGCCAGACTGATCTTCAGCTTTTCGTGGGTGGTGATGCCCTCGTTCTTCTTGAGGCCGATGTGCAGGGTGCCCTGCGCGTCCACATCGGTGGTGACCAGCGCAAGAATGTTGTCTTCGCCCGTCAGGACGATGCCTTCGGTGTCGCCTTGCACGATCTCCAGGTCGCCGAAGCCGCGCAGCTCCACGACGCTCACACCGCTGACCTGGCGGTTTTCCGTGATGACGTGACCCGAGCCGTCCACGCGGGCCGAGGCCAAGGGCGCACCGCCGAGAACCAGCGCGAGCACGCCGAGTGCGGCCCGGTTCCTGAACGACGAGGGGTGGCGGACGAAGGAGAGTTTGCGAACAGCGAAGGGGATTTTCATATGGATGCAGGGCTGGTTGTAAGAGTGAGCGTTGTTGGGCGAAAGGTTGTTTAGCAACGAATGTGCCTCAGAAGTTTTAACAGGTGCAAATAAATGGTTCCCAATCATTTACATTGTTTTATAATTTTCGGCTTCGCGCTGGACTTCGGCTTTTACCGCCGGATCGAGGTGAAGCTCGCCAAGGAATCTATTCCACAAGGAGCATACAATCGCCATAGCTGAAGAAACGGTATTCCTCCCGCACCGCTTCCCGGTAAGCCTCCATCACGAAGTCCCGGCCCGCAAATGCGCTGACCAGCATCAACAGGGTGGACCGGGGCAAATGGAAATTCGTCAGCAGGGCGTCGATCCAGCGGAGCGGGCGCGGCGGATGGATGAAAATGTCGGTTTCCCCCGCCCCGGGCAGGACGCGTCCGGCGGCATCCCGGGCGCAGGCTTCCAGCACGCGCACGGTCGTCGTGCCGATGGCGACCAACCGTCCCGCGCGGGCGTTGATGGCACCAGCGGCTTCCGGGGTGATCTCGTAACGCTCGGCGTGCATCCGGTGTTCGCTCAGGAGGTCCGCCTTCACGGGCTTGAACGTGCCGATGCCGACGTGCAGCGTCAGGAACGCGTGCGGCAGGCGGGCGAGGATTTCCGGGGTGAAATGCAGCCCGGCGGTCGGCGCGGCGATGGCTCCCGGCGCGCGGGCGAAGACCGTCTGGTAGCGTTCGGTGTCGGCGGCTCCGGCGGGTCGCTCCATGTAGGGCGGCAGCGGCAGCGCGCCGACGGCGTCGAGGTCGAGGTCGAGGTCGAAGCGGATGACGCGCAGGCCGCCATCCGGCAGGATGGCTTCGACGGTCCCGGTGGCGTCTCCGACTCGAACCGTCGCGCCGAGTCGGGCCTTGCGCCCCGGTTTGACCATGCAAATCCAGAGCGTCGGCTCGGGACGATGGACGACGAGGAGCGTCAGCCCACCGTGGGCGACGACCTGGGCGGGGATCACCCGGGCGTCGTTGAGCACGGCGAGATCCCCCGGTTGCAGGTAGTCGGGGAAGTCGGTGAACGCGCGGTGCTCGATCCGTTGGCTCGCCCGGTGCAGGACCATCATGCGTGCGCCGGAGCGTTCGGCAGGCGGATGCCGGGCGATGAGGCGCTCGGGCAGCGGGTAGGCGTAGTCGCTGGTCAGGAACACGGGGGCGGGCGCTACATTCCGGTAGCCTGCGTCGGGGCCTTGGTGCTCTTCATCGTGGAGGCGGCGTACTCCTTTTCCGCTTCGGGCATCCAGGCTTCGATCTGCTGAATGCGGTTGCCGTTGGACGGGTGGTCACTGAGGAACTGCGGCGGAGCCCCCCGGCTGGTTTGCTCGCTCATGCGCTTCCAGAAGTCGAGCGCCAGATGGGGATCGTACCCGGCCCGGGCCATGTAAAGCAGGCCGATGTGGTCAGCCTCGGATTCCTCGTCGCGGCTGAAGGGCAGGGTGCCCGCGTATTTTCCGACCGCGCCGATGGCCGCCATCGCGGTTGCCTGCTGCTGGTAATCCATGTTGGCGAGGCTGCCTTGGGCACCCATTTCGAGGGCCTGGATGTTCTGCTGGCGGGCCATGCGGATCGCCCCGTGGCGGCTCGTGGCGTGGGCCATCTCGTGACCGAGCACGGTCGCCAGACCGGCTTCCCCCTGGGCGATGGGCAAGATGCCCGTGTACACCACGATTTCGCCGCCGGGCAGGCAGAAGGCATTGACCTCGTCCGACCGGATCGCGCTCACCTGCCACTGGTATTGCAACTGGCTCTTTTCGGACGCGGCGCTGGCGAGACGGCGGGCGACGCCCGTGATCATGTCCACCTCGGGGCCGCTCGCCAGGCGGTTCTGGCCCTCTTTCTGGAGCACCTGCTGGTAGGCCTGGAGACCGAGCGCCTGTTCCTGCTGCGGATTCATGCCCACCTTGTGGCGGCTACCGGTCTCGGGGTTGACGTAGGTCGGCGTGAAGAGGCTCTTGATGATGACATATCCGATGGCCAGCAGGATGGGCAGGATGACGAAGTGGCGAGGTTGCGGTTGCATGAGGATTTACGAGGGGGAGGCTTGCGCAAGCATTTCGGCGCGCGAGGTCTCCTTGTTCCTAACGGCGGCGAAGATTCCTGGATTCATCCCCGGACGAAGCGGACGTACAGAATACCGAGAACGAGGGCGGCGAGAGCCGCGGCCCGCACCCTTCCCCAGCGGCTGTGGGGCAGCGGCGAAACGACGAAAGGGCGGCCTCGCTCCTGCCAGAAAAACCCACGCGTTTTTTCTTACGCCCCTGCCGGGGCTTCGGGCGAATGGCGCTTTTCCCCGGGGCTTACGCCCCGGGCTAAACTCTGCCGCCCCTGCCGGGGCTGGGAACCGGGTTTTTCGGATCGGCAGTAAGCAAACGGGCGAAGGGCACCGGCGCACGGCCTGCCGATTGGGAGACCAGCGCGAGGAGCAAGCCGAAGATCGCCCCGACAGGAAGCGTTGAAGCGACGCCCCAACCCAGGGCGAGGATCGTCGGAGAATGCGTGTGAAAAATAGGCGGGTGCGCCAGCGAGAAGTACTCGACGCACAGACGGGCCGTGATCTAATCGTGCCCGACGCCGTAAGTGACGGCGGCGGCGGTACCGAGCAGAACGATTTTGGCCTTTTGCATGGGTCTCGTGGACAATCCGACACCGTGGATGTTCGACGGACCTGGGGAGAAAGGCACCAAGGAAGGTCCAGGGTCCAAGGTTCAAGTACCAAAGGGGGCAGCGCCAACGTTGCCGGAGGCTCGACGAGCAAGGGAACAGCGGACGTAGAACGCGCCGGGTCTATTAGACTTCCGACAGAAGTCGGGAAGTGTCCGCAGATTGCGCAGATTGAGGAGATTGAGAAGAAGTGGAGGGACCGCCTGTTCCCTTTTCTCTCCCATCGGCGAAAATCTGCGGAATCTGCGGACACTTTCTCTCTTGGGAGCACTTTCGTCAGAGATCTATTACCAACAGGCCGGGTCGGACTCCGCCAAGCTGCGGGTGGCAGGATCCACGACGGGCCGTTTTGCTTCCTGGGACGGAGTTTCGGCGGCCCGGGGCGGGGGGGGCGGAGTCAGGGCGGCCCACTCTGCGGCCACCTCCTTCTGTTGCGCGGGCAGCCGGAAGTAATAATCGCGCAACCGCGACTGAAACACGACGGGGGGCAACATTTGGGCGGCCCGCTGCAAGTAGGGCGTGGCGGCGGCGTAGGTGGCCCGGTTGATCTCGTTCGCAGCAGCCACGAGCAACAGGTTTGCCGACACGGGTTCCTGCGTTAATTTGCTCGCCAGCGACGCCTGGAACTCCGGGTCGTTGCCCGCCTCGACCCGGGCCAGATTGAGCTTGAAGCCGATCAAATCCGCGTCCGCCGCGCTGGGGCGGCAGTGGAGCGCGTGCTCGAAACGCTCGACCGCCTCCAGCGGCTTGCCCTGACGGCGCAGGGCCTCCCCCCAGTAGAAATAGTAGCGGGGATTAAACGGGGCATAACGGGCCGCCTTCTCGAAGGTGCCCGCCACGAGCCGGTAATCGCCCGCGCTGGCGGCAATGGTCGCCCGGAGATACAAACATTCCGGTACGGCCTCGCCGGCTTCGACGGAAGCATCCAGCCACCGGGTCGCCGGGATGAAACCGCCATCGTGCAGGGCCAGCAAAGCCGACTGGTAGTTCGCCCCTGGCAGCGGGAGGCGGCGGCGTTGCGCGTCCGCCAGCAATTCAGCCGCCCTGGCCACATTGCCTTGCTCCATCGCCGCCAGCACGAGGTCAGCCATCCCTAGCGCCTCGTCGGAAGCCGGTTTTTCGCCTGACGGGGAGACCGTGGCGGACGGGCGGCCCGACGTTTCCGCGCCGGACCCGGCCGCCGGGTGCGACTGGAGCCCGTGAAAAACCGTCCACCCGCCGACGAGCGCCAGACAGGCCACCGCGCCCCAGACCAGCCAGGGACCCCGGTTCACCTCGCGCGGGGGACGGGTCGCCCGGGGCTTCATCACGCGCAAAGCCGGTGTGCCGACATCCGCCGCGCCGGCACCTGCTCCGCCGACACCCGGCTCCGGCCGTGTTTCCGGTTCGGCGGCACCCCCGTCGCCCGCGCTGCCAGTGCGCGAGAGACGCTTGGCTTGCAAGAGGGATTGGCTGCGCTCCGGCGTGGCGGACGAGTCCGCTCCCTCGCCGCCTTTCGACTGGGTAAACAGCGTACGAAGGAGGGCAATCGCCTGGTCGGTTACCTCGTCGGAGTCGGGGTCCGGTTCCGGCCCACGCTTGCGGGCCGCACGACGCAACGGGGTGAGTTGCAGCGGGTCCCGCGGGGTTTCTTCGGAGGCTGGCGGTTCAGAATCTTCCATGGTTCCTGGCGCTTACTTTGCGTAAGCCCTTCCGGATTGCAAAGTCTATCGTAACGGATGGGTGCCTTGAGAGCGGGTGTGCGAGGTGCAGCGGATGGGAGGGACGGCTCTCCCAGCCGCCCGCGACCGTCTGCCTCAGGGTGGTCAAACCGCGAGAGGGAATTGCGTTTCCTGAAGCTGGAGGGACCTGCGGCCGAACACGGACGATGGGGACAGCCGTCAGAACCCTGAACCGAAGCCCACCGGCTACCAGGCAGCCGGGTCGGCTTCGGCCAGGCTGCGCGTGGCTGGATCGACCAACTGCTTGCGGCCACGTTGCGGGGGGCTGCTCGCCGCGACGGCCTTCAAGATGTCGGTCCACACGGGAGCGATGTCCTTCTGCTCCGCCTGCGTGCGGAAGATGTAATCGCGCAGGCGCAACCGGAGAGTTACCAGCGGCATGGCGTGGGCCGCCCGCTGCAGGTATTCCGCCGCCTCGGGATAGGCCCCGCGGTTGATCGCGCTGGCCGCCGCCAGGAGCAGCGTGTCGCCGGACACCGGTTCCTGCGCGAGCTTGCTCGTGAGGTCGCTCTGAAAATCCGCGTCATCGCCCACTTCGATCCGCGCCAGTCCGACCTTGAAGAGGATCAACTCCGTGTCGTTGATGGACGGACGGCACCGGAGCGCCTGCTTGAACTGCGGCAGCGCGAGCCGCGGGGAACCCTGGCGGCGCAAACATTCCGCCCAAAAGAATGAGTACCGGGGGCTGAACGGGGCGGCCCGCGCCGCTTCCTCCAGCGTGCTGGCGGCCCCTTTGTAATCGCTCTTGGACGCTTCCCCGTTGGCGCGGAGATACAGGCATTCCGGGACGGCTTCGTTGGCGTCGATGGAACGGTCCGTCCAGAGTTCCGCCTTTTCCTCGTCCTGCTGACTGAGGGCCAGCAAGGCGCCCTGATAGGCCATTCCCGGCAGGACGATCTGCCGACTTTGCGCCTCGTCGAGCAACCCGGAGGCTTTGGCGAGTTCCCCGCGTTCCACCGCATCCAGGGTGAGGCTGGCAAATTTCAGCGCCTCGTCGGTGACAGGGCCGCTCGCCGGACGGCTGGCCGGGTCGGGATGGGCCGGACGGGTGGGCTGGGCACCGTTCTGCGCGGGTGTGGCGCGATGCGCATGGAGAAAGAAAAACGCCGCTGCGCAGCCAACCGCCAGCAGGGTCACCACCAGGAACGCCCGCAAGACGGTGCGTGGGCGGTCGCTGACGGCGCCAGGCGAGTCGGACCCCTCGGGGGCGAGAATGGCCGCGTCGCTACGCTGGCCGACCTCGACGAAAGATTTTGCCAGCGGAGCGGCGGTGCGCGACAGGCGTTTCGCCTGCAAAAGCTTCTGGGAGGGGTCCGACGCGGCGCTGGTGGCCGCCGGGCGCTGTTCGTCTTCCTTGATCTGGGAATACAGCGCGCTGAGGTAAACGATGACGTTCGCCAAGTTGTCGCTCGGGGCGACCTCCTCCTCGGGGCGCTTGTGGCGCGAGCGCCGCCCAAGGATGGCTTGCTGCCGGTCCGCCGGGATGCGACTGGGAGAAGGTTGCGGTCCGGGATCTTCCATGGAACTCCCCGTAGGATGGTGGCGGAGGGGTGGACGCATTCTGTACAGGGGATTCCGCGCGGACGCCAGTTTTTTGGCAGCGGGGCGGGATCAAAGCTCCCGGGTGGTTGCTTCTCTTTCCCCGAAGGGAGCGCTCCGACCGGTTTACAGCCGATCCGAAAAGGCCGCGCGACTTTTCTTACGCCCCTGCCGGGGCCCTCCGCTGAGGGTCTCTTTCCCCATGGCTGGCGCCGTGGGCTGAGGTCTTACGCCCCTGCCGGGGCTGAAGCAGGTCCGCCCTCGATTAGACACCGGGCGTCTAAATCTCGATTGCTTCGCCCGGGGGCGGGATGACGACTTCCATCCCCGGCGCGCGGGCGGCCAGGGTTTCCTTGAACCAGTGGACCGCGCCGGGGTCGCCGTGGACGAGGATCGTCTTTTTCGGGTTGAGGCGCAGGATGTAATCGAGGATTTCGTCGCGCTTGGAGTGCGCGCTGAAATCGAAGACTTCCACCTGTGCGCGGCGCTCCACGGGCGGGGCTTCCTCGTCCAGTTGGACCAGGTCCCCGGGGGCGGCGGCGCGGAGTTTCCCGGCGGGCGACTCCGGGTCCGCGTAGCCGACGAAGAAGACCGAGTTGCGCTTGTCGGCGAGCATCCGGCGTGCGAAGAGGTTGCTGAGCGTTTTCTCGGTCATCATGCCGCTGGAAAGCGCGTAGATGCGGCGGGGCTTGATGGGCGAGCTGCCCGCCTCGCGCCCGCTCAGGACGTAGGGCGAGACGGCGTGGAGCAGGGAAACGTTCGGGAGCAGACGCGGGGTGCTGGAGGCGTACTTGTCGTAGATTTCCGTCATCTTCGTGCTCAGGCCGCCGATGTAGATGGGCACGTCACCAAGCAGGCCCTTTTGCTTGAAGCCCAGCAGGACCGCGAGCATTTCCTGCGTCTTGCCCAACGCGAAGACCGGCAGGAGGACCGCGCCCTCGCGGGCGAAGGTTTCCTTCAAAGCCTGCGCGAGGCGGGCTTCCTCGTCGGCGCGAGTGACGCCGGGGGGCGCGGGATGGTCGCCGCGCGTGGTCTCGACGATCAGGCAGTCGATGGGTTGGCCGGGTTCGCCGACCGTGGTGACGGGGTCGGGGAAACTCGCGCCGCGGCTGACGTTCTGGTCGGCGAAGTTGATGTCACCCGTGTAGAAGACGCGCTTGCCCTCGGCGCGGAAGAGGATGCCGACGCTGCCCAGGATGTGCCCGGCGTCAAAGAACTCGAAGGAGACCTCGGCGTCGGCGGGGCGGGAAAGGCGCTCGCCTTCGAGGCTCCAGAGGTGGCGCAGGGCACAGGATTGCCAGATTTGCGCATATTGATCGGCCTCGCGGTGGGTGAAAAGCGTGGGCGCGTGGACGTGGGACTGGCCGCCGGGCGCGTTGCCGTGGGGCCGGGACATGACGTTGACCGAGTTGTGCAGGAGGGCCTCGCCCAGGAAGGCGGTGGGCGGGCTCATGAACACCCGGGCGCGGGACTGGCGGCGCATCAACACGGGCAACGAGCCGATGTGATCGAGGTGGGCGTGGGAAACGAAGATGGCGTCGAGGTCGCCGTCCGGGACGAGGCGGAGGTTGGGCGTGGCCTCGTCGCCCTCGCGCTTGGGGTGCATCCCGCAGTCGAGCACCACCTTGCGGCCAGCGATTTCGAGCAGGTAACTGTTGGCTCCGATCTCGGTGTGCCGGGTCAGGTTGGTAAAGCGCATCGGGGATGTGAAAGAACTGCGGGGCTCCAAGATACAAGCTTCGCGCAGGGTGGGAAGGGGAAAGAAAGAT
>CAHJWO010000047.1 GCA_903642295.1 PVC group bacterium
ATAAAAACGGTTATCAACCCAAAATGCATGGTTGAGCGTTTTGGTCACGATCCATTCGCTGAAAACGCTTTTTATCAATAATAAAACTCCAATGGATTCTTTTGCCGATCATGCCCGTGGATGATGGCGGTAGTTTATGCGCTTCGCCGCAAAATCGGTCACGAGAAATTCGCGCTTTAGCAGCCAGTGAGCTGGTCACCAAATCCGCTGTTCACTCCAAATGAGCGGGGCTCACGCGACGCCGAGTTAGAAAAGATGAAATAAACCGCGATGTGAAATCATAGAGCCATTCTGACATTCTGACATTTATATTAGATTTATCGCCGTATTTTTTTGACATGACTGAGCAAAGAAGCCAATTTGGGTTCCATGGCAGCAGACGGAGATCGATTTCAAAAACGCGTGGCCTATGGCATGGGCAAAGTTTACAACGCCGTTTGCGAGGGGGAGGCACCCGCAGGGATAGCGCCTCTCCTGCTCACGGCGCTAAAGAACATGCTGCGTGATGATCTGAGGACGCCAGCACTTGGCCCTCTCATCGCTGCCGCACAGATGTTCCTTACTGAACAGTCGACTGACTTGTTCCCGGAGGGGAGCGTGGAACAGGAAGCGCAGCTACGAACCATGTTTGAGGACATCGAGCGAGCTTTTCTAGATTACGAGTCCTCGGCCATTGCCCGTCGTGCCTGCGAGGCAGCATTCATCGCCCTGTCAGAACAGCCGGCGGTGAGTTTCACCAAGGATCAGGTGGCTGACCAATGCTGTGAACATTACTACGAAGCACTCTTTGGCCGCTTCGGTTTTGATCCGATGCAGTGTGACCTCATGCGCAAAAGAGGCTTCAGCCAAGAGGAGATGGTGCGGTTCCGGGCGGAAGCGATTGCCATCATCAAGTCACCGGCCATCACGCTGTTGCGCACGGTAGCAGAGTCCAAAACGGGCACTCCACCTCGCCGCAAGTCGGGTGATGCAGGCGCGCCAATCGAGAACACGGCAGCTGGCCTAGAGGAAGCATTGGTCACTTTACCTTAGCGTCATGGACACCATTCTTTTCCGCCCCGCGTATGAGTTCGAGTTCACCGATCCATGGCGTGGATTTAATCGCCGTTGCCTGACGGCAGGAACGGAAGCACTCGACTTCCGCGACCAAGCCTACAATTTTTTCTACGTTCGACTCGCTTCGACCTTCACCCGGTCTCTGCCTTTGGTTCTTACCGACCTGCTCGACATCGCGGTGGCGGTTTACTTGGCTGACCGCTTCGCCCCTCGCCGCCATCCTGGCCGCAGGAATGGTTCGGTCCACCAACATCGGGAGATTAGCCTCAGCCTACCGGTATCCGATCCCGAGTTCTGGTCTTCAAACGAGGTTTCACCACTCTTGGCAGAAACACTCCACTTTCTAACCGGCGACACTTGGAACTTTGTCTTCAAACCGGCGAAAAACGTCACTGGACCCGCTTCTTACCAGGATGACTACCTCTTTAATTTTCCGCTGGAACGAAAACCAAAGGTCATGCTTTTCAGCGGGGGTTTGGACAGCTTTGCGGGGGCAGTTCACCAACTCGAAGAGCACGAGCATTTTCACGTCTTGATCTCCGGTTCAACGCACAATCGCATGGCGGCGGGCCAAAGGGCACAGACCCGCCTGCTGTTCGCTGGGCGACCTGAAGCCGGTCAGCATGTGGTCGTCTCGCACGGTCTCGTTGACAAAACGGTCGAGCTGCCGATGGAAAATAGTCAGCGCAGCCGGGGATTCTTTCACGTCAGTTTAGGAGCGGCTGCCGCGCTCTTGCTTGGCACCGATGGGCTGTCCATTTACGAGAATGGCATCGGTGCAATCAATCTGCCCTTTGATGCCAGCCAAATAGGAACGGAAACCAGCCGTGCCGTGCACCCCAAGTTCCTCGGGTTCATGGAAAAGCTGCTTGCCCACGTCAGCGGCAATCCCTTTGCCATCCGTACCCCTTTCCTGTTTTTGACCAAAGCCGAGGCCCTGCAACATCCTCGGATGAGAGAGTTCGGCGCTGGCATCGCCGAAACCTTTTCCTGTGACCGCTTCCCCAACTACCACGAACATCGTCCGCAGTGTGGAGAATGCCCCTCGTGCGTTTTGCGCCGCATGTCTCTGGAAGCTGCCGGCCTCTCTGAACTAGATCCTTCGGGTGGTTATGAGAGCAACATCAAAAGTTTGTCCACCCCACTGCACTCGGCTGCGGCCTTCGTGCTGGAGAAATTTGCCGCCCAATCCCATCGCCTGCAAAAATTTCTCACAACCGAGCGTCCGTGGGCGGCTTTGAGCTGTGCTTATCCTGAACTACGGGAAGTGCAGCACTCTCTTCTCCGTGCTGGCCTTGATCCAGCGCACGTTGAGGCCCAACTCCAACGTCTTTACCGCGAGCACGCATCCGAGTGGGATTCCTTTTCCGGCTCCCGCACGCTTGCCCAGCATTTTTGTGCAGTCGCGGCCTGATTGCCCCGTCTTTTTTCCAAGTCCTGTTTCCATGCAAGACAAGCCTCTTGATTCTCTTGATCCCAAACTCCTGGGTGAACGGTTGCGCACGGCCCGCAAGGCCCGCTCGTTGACTCAGGATGCCGCTGCCGCGCAACTGAGTTACTCACGTACTACCGTCGTTGCCATCGAGAAAGGCGAACGCCGGGTCACTCCCGATGAACTGCTACGCTTCGCCCAACTCTACCAGCGCCCCGTCTCAGAGCTGGTCAATGCACGCCGGCAGGCAGAGCCGCTACTGCCGCAATTTCGTGCGGGTCTAGCCGCCAGCCAGTCCGACGACGCCGCCCTTGGCGAAAGCGAGTTCTTCGGGGTGGCCGAGCAGCTCCAGGGTTTGTGTGCCGATTACCTCGAACTAGAACAGCTTTGTGGGCGTCCGATGCCCAAAGCCTACCCTGCTATTTATCCGATCAAGGATTCTGAGGATTCACCCGAAGAGCTTGGCGAACAGGTGGCTCTCGCAGAAAGAAGTCGCTTGGGGGTAGGTGATGCACCTATCTTGGATCTGCGTGCCATCCTCGAAGAGAGCGTGGGGCTGCGAATTTTCTACTTTGCCATGCCCTCCTTGATCGCTGGTGTCTTCGCGTACAACGACGAGCTTGGCGGCTGCATCGGCATCAATTCCCAACATCCGGCCACGCGTGGCAACTGGTCGCTCGCCCACGAATACGGCCATTTTCTTACCACCCGCTATCAATCCGACGTGGTATTGGAAACTGGCCGCTGGGCACGGCCGCTGGCCGAACAATTTGCCGACCGCTTTGCCGCGAGCTTTCAAATGCCGCGTGGCGGAGTCAACCGGCGCTTCTCGGAGCTGCGCGATGCTCGGCCTGACAAGAAAATCCGCATCGCCGACCTGCTCCAGCTCGCGCAATTCTACCGGGTGTCAGCACAGGCGATGGTCCTTCAGTTGGAAGGCTTGCGCCGCCTGCCGCGCGGCACTTGGGACCAGCTCAAAACTCGTGGCCTGAAAACCGAACAGGCACGCGCCGCACTCGGCATGGCCTCCGATCATTCTGGCAAAGCTTCCCTGCTTCCCCAGCGGTACATCTTCCTCGCCAAGGAAGCCTACGAAGAAGGATTTCTCTCAGAGGGACAACTGGGTAGGAAGCTGCGCACCGACCCGGTGAGCGCTCGCATCATGCTCGAAGAGCTTGACGACCGGATCGACGACAAAACGGGAGCCGACTACTACCGGCTACACCTCGATTTGGCACAGCCTGTTCTGGAACCTTGATCTCCTCCCGCGCCGCCCACTCTCACCATGCTGCTGCTGCAAGACACCTGCGTGCTCATCAACTTACTTGGGAGCGGGAAGTTTGAGGACATCGTTCAAAAGGTAGGCCGGCCATTTGCGGTTTCGTCCAGTGCAGTTCGGGAAGCGCTTTATCTGCGAAATGCTGACTCGGGTGAGCGCGAAGCCATCGACCTCCAAACCCACGTCGTCTCGGGTCGAATCCAAATCCTAGATATTCAGGACGAACGTGAACTCACGCGCTACGTGGCTTACGCCACAGAGTTGGATGATGGGGAGGCTATGTCGCTTGCCCTGGCAGAGTGTCGTGGCATTTCCCTGGCCACCGATGATCGCAAGGCGCGGCGGTTGATCGCAGACCAATCCCTCTCGATTGATTTGTGGTCCACCGTCGAGATTCTCAGGGTGTGGGCAGAGGCAGGGAACATTACAGCCGCAGAAATGCGCGAGACGCTAGAACAAATTTCAAAACGTGCCCGTTACCGCCCAAAGGAATCTCATCCAGATTGGGAGTGGTGGATTCGCTTCTCCACATCCACGTAGCTTCAATCACGCCGCGCCTGTCCCATTCACCAGCCAAATATAGACGTGGCAGAGTGTGGGCGTGGATCGCTGCTCAAACCGAAGGTGCGTTTTCACGTGGCTGGAACAAGAATCGCAGGAAGTTTGTAGCCGTGCCCCGGTCGGGGCTAGTAACGTCCTCGTTGTGGATCAACGTCCGAACGCCGAAAGCTTTATCCAACGCTGGCAAGATTCCGGCGCGGCTGAACGTGCCAATTACCAACTTTTCCTGTCGGAGTTGTGCGACCTCCTGGGCGTGACGCGTCCGGACCCTTCCAAGCCCGACGACGAAGAAAACGCCTACGTCTTCGAGCGCTCTGTGACCTTCCACCATCCCGATGGTTCCACGAGCACCGGGCGCGTCGATCTCTACAAACGCGGCTGCTTCATCCTGGAAGCCAAGCAGGGTGTGGAAAAGAAAGAGAAGGAAGCGCAGCTTTCGCAGGCGGCCAAGGTGAAGCTGCTTCGAGCCAAGAAGGGCACTGCGCAACGTGGCACGGCGGCCTGGGATGAAGCGATGCTCAAGGCTCGTGGTCAGGCGGAACAGTACGCCCGCGCCCTGCCAGCCTCTGAAGGCCGTCCACCCTTCCTGGTCGTGGTCGATGTCGGCCACTCCATTGAGCTGTATTCCGAGTTCACCCGGACGGGCGGCAACTACGTCCCCTTCCCCGATCCGCGTAGCCACCGCTTTTTGCTCGGCCAACTTAACGATTTAGAGACACGTGAAACCCTGCGTCTGGTCTGGACCGATCCCTTGGCGCTCGATCCCGCGCGGCGCAGCGCACGGGTCACCCGCGAGATTGCCGAAAAGCTCGGCCGCCTGGCTCAATCCCTCGAAGCGAGCAAGCACAGCGCCGAGGTGGTCGCCACCTTCCTGATGCGGGCGCTCTTCACCATGTTCGCGGAAGACATGGAGCTGCTGCCGAAAGACAGCTTCCTCAACCTTCTCGAAAGCCTGCACGGGCATCCCGAGCAGTTCGTGCCGATGGTGGAAGAGCTTTGGGGACGCATGAAGACGGGTGGTTTCTCGACCGTGCTGCGCGAGAAGATCCTGCGCTTCAACGGCGGCCTGTTTGAGAACGCGACGGCGCTGCCCCTCAACGACGACCAGTTCGAGCTGCTGATTGAAGCCTCGCGCGCCGACTGGCGTGACGTAGAGCCTGCCATCTTCGGCACCCTATTGGAACGCGCGCTCAACCCGGTGGAGCGTCATCGGCTCGGCGCGCACTACACGCCTCGTTCCTACGTGGAGCGGCTGGTGCTGCCAACAGTGGTCGAACCACTCCGTGCCGAGTGGGATGCCGTCAAAGCGGCTGCTGTCACCCTGGACCGGCAAGGCAACCAGAAAGAGGCTGCGGCCGAGGTACAGAGTTTCCACCGGCGGTTGTGTGAAATCCGCGTGCTCGATCCCGCGTGCGGCACCGGCAACTTTCTCTACGTGACGCTGGAACACCTTAAGCGCCTCGAAGGTGAAGTGTTTAATGCACTGGATCGCTTGGGCCATGAGCAGGCTGCCCTCGAAATGGCCGGCTTCACCGTCGATCCACACCAACTCCTCGGTTTAGAGGTCAATCCCCGCGCTGCCGCCATCGCAGAACTGGTGCTGTGGATTGGCTACCTGCAATGGCACTTTCGCACGCGTGGCCGGATCACTCCGCCAGAGCCCATCATCAAAAATTTTCGCAACATCGAGTGCCGAGATGCGGTGCTCGCTTATGACCAGACGGAACCGGTGCTTGACTCGTCGGGACAACCCGTCACCCGGTGGGATGGTCGAACGCACAAGCACCACGCGGTCACCGGCGAAAAAGTGCCCGACGATTCGGTACGCGTCCCGGTGTTGCGCTACGTGAATCCGCGTCCTGCTGCGTGGCCGGAAGCGGAGTTCATCGTCGGCAATCCGCCGTTCGTGGGCAACAAACCAATGCGGTTGACGCTCGGTGACGGCTACGTGGAAGCTGTGCGAAAGGCATGGATAGAAGTGCCGGAGACCGTGGATTTTGTGATGTACTGGTGCAGCCACGCCGCTGAACTGCTGGCGAAGGGGAAAGCCTCTCACTTCGGCTTCATCACTACCAATTCGATCACCCAGACCTTCAATCGTTCGGTCCTGCAAAAGGCTCTCGACGCCGGTTCACGTGTTGGCTTCGCGGTGCCTGATCATCCGTGGGTGGATAGTGCCGACGGCGCACAGGTTCGCGTGGCCATGAGTGTCTTTGACCGTCACCAGGATCTCGGAACGCTTTGGACAACCCAAAGCGAGACACCGACGAGCGATGGTGCCGCCGCCGTCACGTTTGCGGTCGCTCGCGGCACTATCTTCTCAGACCTTGCCGTCGGGGTAGACACGGCGAAGCTGGTGCCCCTGAAAGCTAACTTCGGTCTCGCGTGCCCTGGGGTACAACTGTCGGGTCAAGGCTTCATTGTTCCGGCAGAAGAGGTCGGTCGATTTAGTAAAGCAACGAAAGAACGCTTGGTGCGTCGGTACATCACGGGTCGCGATGTCACGCAAGAGATGCGGGAACAGTATGTCTTGGATACGTTCGGCCTCACACACGATGCGTTGCGCGACCACTACCCCGATGCTTTCCAGTGGCTCTATGATCGTGTGAAGCCGGAACGGGAGCAAAACCCACGGGAAAAGTATCGACGCGATTGGTGGCTTCACGCTGAGTCGCGCGCAAAATTCCGTGGGGCCTTGGTGGGGCTGCGCCGATTTGTCGTCACCTCACGCACCGCTCGGCACCGCACGTTCCAGTTCCTTGAAACTTTGGTTCTACCGGAAACAAAGGTGCTCATCTTTGCGTTCGACGATGCCTTTCACCTTGGGGTGCTCTCCTCGCGCATCCATGTCGTTTTCGCCAATCGGGTTGGGGGCTGGCTCGGCGTTGGCAATGATTCGACTTACAACCACTCGGATTGCCTCGAAAAATTCCCGTTCCCGGCTGTGACCGAAGAACAGCGAGCCCAAATTTGCCAGTTGGCCGAGTCCCTTGATGCTCATCGCAAACAGCGGCAAGCCCAGCATCCCGAGCTGACAGTTACCAACCTGTACAACGTCCTCGAAAAGCTACGGGCCGGTGCTCCTCTCGATCCCAACGAACAAATGATCCATGAGCATGGGCTCGTCACCGTTCTACGGCAATTTCATGACGACCTCGATGCAGCCGTTGCCGACGCCTTTGGCCTTTCGCCAACCGCGAGCGAAGATGTCATCTTGGCACACCTCGCCAGCTTGAACGTACAACGCGCTGCGGAAGAGCACGCCGGAGAAATCCGCTGGTTGCGTCCGGCTTTCCAGACCCTTGCTGCTGGTGCCATCCAAACCACCCTTGCTACCGGCGAAGAAAGCAGCGCAGCCCTCTTTAAAACGGCTGCCAAGATACCGTGGCCCAAGACGCTCGCACAACAGGCGCAAGCTGTACGTGTATCGCTACTTGCTTTTGGTGCTCCCACCACCACCTCAACGCTCGTCAAGAGTTTTAAGGGAGCCAAGGCGGACCGCGTGGACGAAATCATGGAAACTCTCGCCAGCCTTGGGCAAGCCCGAGCTTTGTCGGGTGGCCGGTACGTTGGAGTTTAGTGAAAAATCGGGGCAGGAAAGAAAGTAGCGATGATCGTCTATCTTCCCTTCTGCGTACAACACGGCGTTTGATTTTATCCTGCACTTGAATCACTTCGCCAACTCAGACCCCGGCAAACGGGGAACGGGCCTCAACAAAGGGGCCAATCTTTGACGAAAGGCAGTCAGGCCGCGCGGCGGCGGCGCAACGTCACGACGCCCGCGCCCAGCACGCCGAGGCCGAGCAGCGCCCAGGTGGACGGCTCGGGGCTGCGCCACCCATCAACCTGGAGGCGCGTTTTCAGAACGGTGACGCTTGCTTCTTTCCATACGCTTACCTTTGCTACAGCCATTTCGACCAAGGCGGCGTGATCGAATTACATTTCTCTCCTGCATCCTGTGTCTGGAAGCCCGGAACCCGAGGGAACTCTTTGCGGCACTAGCCAAACACGCGGTGGTTGCCGTCCAGCACGCCGAGTCGGATGGACGGGATGCCGAGCGTGACACGTCGATCGACAAGATCGAAGTGTCCGGACCGGAGGATTGATTTAACTTTAATGCATAACCTTTTGCCATGAGAATATGATTACCATATTATCATATGGTCACGTTGTAATATTCTCTGATTACGCTCGGTACTGGTAGGCAACCGGCAAGCCGATCACTGCTGCGTCGTTTCGGCTGCGATTGCGGCGACGGGGAAAAAAGAAAGCGTACGTTCCCGCTGATCAGGCCCTTGACCGCTCCCGTGGCGGCTTTGGCAACAAGGTGCACCTGATTGTGGACGGCCACGGCATTCCTCTGGCGGCCACGATTACAGCGGGCCAAGCGCACGAGAGCAAATACGCGGCAACGACGCTGGAGGCGGTGCATTTGCCCAACGGCAAGGGCCGGCCGCAGTGCAGCTCCGGGACGCTCGCCGGCAACAAGGGCTACAGCTATCCGCGTGTGCGGGTCTACCTGCGTCGGCGCTGCATCCTACCGGTCATCCCTACGCGCCAGGATCAGCGGGCCAATCCGCGCCTTGATCGCGCCACCTACCGCCGACGCAACGTGATCGAACGCTGCGTGGGCTGGCTCAAGGAGAACCGGCAACTCGCCACCCACCACGCCAAGCTGGCCGCCAACTATCTGGCCACCGTCAAATTGGTCATGATCCGCCGCTGTTTACGCCTCCTACATGATCTGTCAGACAGAACCTAAGGGACACCGCGCTTTTCCCGCTGGTCTCTCGTAGATTCGAGACATAGGGCCTCTGTACCCGGCGCGATGCTTGGAAAGAGCGGTTTGCCTCCCTGGTGCTTCGTCCAGCGTCTCCCTATGACGGCACGCCTCCACGGTGCCGCCATCCCCAATAGATAATCATATCTTCTCAGATTCTCTTGACGTGATCATCCGACAATAAGAAGGTGACACCGTGATTGTGTGACATTATATGATAATATCATTTTGCAACCAGAAAGGCGGCGTTGGCAAGACCACCCTCACGGTCCTCGTCGCGCTGGCTCTTACCGAGGTAAATCGCAAGGTGGCGATCTGGGACCGCGATCCTCAAGGTTCCGCGCGGTTGTCACTGGAGGGATCGGCCGTCGTCACCTATCCGGAAACGGCCGACATTACGATCATCGATACACCGCCCAACTTGTCGGATGAATTTCGCGATTCGGTCAAACGTGCCGACAAAGTGGTGTTGGTCGCGTCGCCGTACCCGGTAGACCTCTGGGCCACGAAGACCACCGCCGAAGAAATCCGCAAGGCGCGGGGCAACAAGGGCAAGCCGATGATCTTGTTCAACCGCGTGCGAAAAGGCACCGCGTTCGGTGACCAAGACTTGGCCGCAATCGCCAACCAGGTGGGCCTTCCGAACTATAAATCCACAATTTCACTCCGTGAGGCTTACGCACAGGCGCATGTGGTGGGTTGGCGAGCACTCAGTGCCGCGCAACGGGAAGAAGTGTTCAGCGCAGCGCTCGAGATAGTGACGTAATCACGTCCTCAGAGAATGTGATTATATGATAATATCGACACTTTCACACCGCTTCCAAGACAGAGGTTGTGGTATTGTATGACTACATGATAATATGATTGCGATATGGTCCGATTACATGATTGACACATGAAAAGATGATATGGACAAAAAAACGTTGCTCGCCGAAGCCACCCGCAAGCTAGAACGTCAACCGGCTCCTACGGATTCTCCGAGTACCGAGGATGCACAGC
The DNA here is from genome assembly GCA_903642295.1 of PVC group bacterium. GTDB lineage: Bacteria > Verrucomicrobiota > Verrucomicrobiia > Chthoniobacterales > SZAS-18 > CAHJWO01. The sequence continues at coordinate 10,108 of CAHJWO010000047.1, forward strand.
CTATCGCTGTTCGTGCGAAGGAAGCGCTGACCTCGAAACCAGAAGCTGGTTCGAGGAAAGTCCAGCCGGTCGTCAGCAAAGGAATTACTCTTCGCCCGGCCAACGTGGAAAAGCTCGACAAGCTGGAGCTTTCCTTGCGCAAACAAGGCATCAAAGCCGGTCATTCCGGGTTGATCCAGATCGCCATCGATCTCCTGGAAGACAACGCGCAGCTCGCCGCCGCGTACCGTGGGCTCTTGAAGCTCGATCTACGGCTGAAGTGAAGCATCGGTGGCGGCTCCCGATGTCTACATTTGGTAAGGGGTTTGCCGACCCGTGCAAAAGTTGGACGGCGGTGACTGAAAAAGGCTAACCTGCCGACATGGCCAAGCCGAAAACCCCTAAAAAGCCACTCCAGCCGGCTTTGCCTGAGCAGAACTTGCAGGCAGCGCAGCAGCGCGAGTTGCCTCTTTTCGACGGATTCTTTTCGGCGGACAAGAACGAATCACGCACCTTCGAGATTTTTGATGCGCTGCCAAAGTATGTGTACGCCAAGGTGCGTAAGGCGAAAGACCTGACTCCCATCACCAAAACGATCACCTTGCGCCGCCGCAATGAATCCGGGAAGCAGGAGGAGTTGCAGGTTCAGGTGACGCTTTCGGCCGCCGTCATCAAAGGGCAAGACGGCACCGGGCAGGCCATTTACCCCGGCGCGCGCGAGGAGTTGGTCGAACGGGCGATTCGTAAGCTGGCGGTACAACAGGTCGTCAACACCGGGTTACACACGGTTCCACAATCCGGCGCGCAGATCATCCGGGTCAGTTTCACCTTGTACCAGCTCCGCAAGGAACTCACTTCACAGGGTCACGGATTCAAAGTGGTTGAACTCAAGGAAGCGTTGGAGGTTTTGAACAAGGCGACCGTCAATTTGGCGTGTTCGAAGGATCGGACGCTCCACGGCATCAGTTCAGCCGTCTTCAGCAACTACACGTACGTCTACGACGAAGACGATGATTCCGGGCAGAGTTCGAAGGTGTCTGTGGATTATCATCCTCTGGCCACCCAGGCCATCATCAACCTGGCGTTTTATCCCATTAATTATCAACGGGTGATGAGCATGGCCAGTCCGTTGGCCCGCTGGCTCGCCACGCGCCTGAGCCACCGGTTTCGGCAAGCGACCAAGACCGCTTTCGTAGATGGTGGAAGCTACCAGATCTCGTTGGAAACGATCCTGAGCGAAAGCGGTATCGCCAGGGCAAGTCGGCTGCGTGACAATGTGGCGACGGTGCGCGAAGCGCTCGCCCAAATGGTGAAGGAGAACATGCTGCACGGGATGCGCCCGTTCCAGGAAGATTTGACCTACGCGTCGACGAAAGGACGCAAGAAGGTCACCGATGTGGTGTGGCAGTTGTTCCCCTCGCGCCAGTTTGCCCAAGAGATCATCCAAGGCAACGTCGAAATGAACCAGTGGCGCAATAAACATCAGACCCCCAAGAAAGTCTTGGGTACAAGTGGGTTAGAAACTGGGATGTTGCGGTTGAGTTGAGTTCGGTTTTCCGGGGGAACAAACCGCGAAAGTTGGTGATGTTGATGCTTTTCGATCTCTTGTGCCTATCTCTCTGCCTGTGCAGCTTTCAGGGGAACAAGCCGCGAAAGTTGTGTATAAGCGGGGGAAATTGGCGCGGAAGTTGATCTGAATGCTCTTTTACTTTCTATACCGCTGGCGGAGCCAGCTTTCCCCGCGCGTAGCGGGGTGGCGCGAAGCGCCGGGGGCGCGTTCGGTTTCGCAGCTTGCGGAGAAACCGATCTTACCTGCGGCGCTTCGCGACGCCTTTTATTAAGGGTTAAAGGGATAAAGAAAGGGATAAGGTTGTGAATAAGTCCAGTTGATCCTCTGAATACCAAGAGGTTACGCGCGTAATCCTGCAAAGTTTCGCGTGGAAACCCCCTGAATAAACGCCCTCTTACGCGCCTTCGTCCCCTCAACGACCGAGTGCATAAAGTCTACCGCGTCGATTTCCCCCTAGCCGAAAGGCCGTGCTAACCGGTCAACGTGATCTTTCGCGTCTTTCTCCCCTCAGTGTTCGGATCTTTCGCGCCAATTTCCCCCGCGCTATTCGACCCTTTTCAATGTTTAGCGTGAATTTCCCCCGATTGGTTGTCTTAACGACCATCGCGGTTGGTGAAGCACGGAAACGTGACCCCGATTCTTTCGCGGGCATTTCCCCCTATACGTCGATGGTGCGCACGGTCTCAGGCGGCCTTGGCTTCGCCGCCGGCGTTCCACAGCCGTTCCAGGTCGGCGGCGGATTGCAGATTGAATCGACGCAGGAATTCTCCTGTGGTCATCCACACGGTGCGGCCGGTTTCGCCAGCTTTCCGACAGTCCACCAGACCGAGGTGCTGGAGGCGGAGCACGACCGCACGTCGATCTGCGGTGAAGTAGCAGTTGATCTCCGGCAGGCTCAAAGGCTGTTTGAAGGCGATGCAGGCGAGGACTTCCAGACCCGCAGTGCCCAAAGGGCCCTGCTCTTCGTCCTCACCGGGGGCTTTATTTCTCGTATCGTCGGCGGATTGCTCAGCGATCACGGCAAAATAGTCGCGCAGGGCAGGGGGACGGACTTCTGCCGTGGTGATCCGCACGCTGCCAGCACGAATATCCAGCCGCAGGCCCACCTTCTCGAGCTTCTGGGTGGTCTTGAGCAGCACTTGGAGCAACTCGAAGCCGCCGATGCTGGCCGCCGCCCGCACCGTCGCGTCCGGCTCCTGGACGAAGAGTTCCCGCAGCTTCTCTCGCATGCTCTCCAGCGAAAACTCTCGTCCGCTCACGAAGAGGATCTGCACGACCGCCCGCTCCAGAAATGCACTTTCGCTCGGTGTCATGATCTTTCGCGTCTGATTTATCCTATAAATCGACGGCCACGTAACTCTGGCAAGCTGCCGCCCAGCGCATCCATGGTGCCCCGGGTATGCTCTGGAGCGACGTGGGTATACCTGGCGGTGGTGCGAATGTCGCGGTGCCGCAGAGCTTCCTGCACCTCGCGCAGGTTCTTGCCCTGATCGTTGAGCAGGATCGTTGCTGCGCTGTGACGCAGTCCGTGGGCGGTGAGCACCGTCTGAAGCCGCAGATCCTTGCAGGCTCGTCCCAGATGCGCGTTGAAGCTCTGGTTGGTGTACGGCTCTCCGCCGGGACCGGCGAACACGTACTCGCTCCGGCAAAACTTCAGCCCCCGCGCGGCAAACACCTTCATACCCCGGTGCTGCTCTTGGATCGTGCGCCATTCGCTTAAGACCTCCGAGAGGACTGCGTTGACCGGCAGGGTGGCATGCACGCTGCCTTTGCCCTTGATGCGCAGAGCCACGATCCGCCCGCCGCCATCAAGCAGACAATCGTTCCAGCGAAGGTTTGCGATCTCTGAGTACCGCGAACACGTGTAGAAGAGCGCCGCCGCCAAGTGGTACGTCAGGCTCTCGCCGTAGGTCGCCTGTTGCTGGCCAAGGAAGTCGAGCAATCGCGCAAGGTCATGGGCCTGCAAGTAGCCGACGGGTGGGGGACTGCCACTCTTGGGCGGCTTGATCTTGCTGAAGGGATTCGGCCGATCCCAATGCTCGTAGGCGAACGCCATTGCCGCGCGGGCCTGCACTTGGCTACTGGCGGCCGTACGCCCCGTGGTGGCTACCATCTCGCGGTAGAAGCGCGCGGCTTGCTCCTGCGTGAGTGTCACCGGATCGAGCTTGGAGGCCCCGGACCACGCCAGGAGCCTCCGCCAAGCTCGCTGGTACGCCAGCAAGGTGTTCTCGCTCAGGCAGCGTTCCTGCCGGGCGGCGCGCGTCAGGGCGTCGAAATCGGCGGCGACCGGCGGCTCTGGCAGGGTGGGGGAGGGTATTTCCATCGAAAAGCTCGTTTCCAGAGTGTCTTTACCTCTGAGAACCTAAATTTACAATAATAATCATTATTGTAAATAAGAGCGCTGGCACCACCGAATCGAACGTGATTATTGTAAATTCATAGCACCCGCCGAATTTTTGGAGGATTGGTGCATCCCTGGAGGGGTAATCCGGGTCTCCACTACGGCATCTGGCGACGACTAGCGGAATCAAGCCGGGGAGGAGTAACTGCCGCCCCCGTCGCTCTGCCAACAGCAAAAGAAGAGAAGGAATCTTGTCTGTCTGCACGACGCACGCGCGCTACCCTTCTCAAATGCCGGACTTTGATTCACCTGCTACCGATGCCCCACCCCGGAGTGTGGGCGAGGATAAGAAAGCGACCGAGCATCTTGCCAACGAACGCACGTTCCTGGCCTGGGTTCGCACGAGCATCGCAATCATCAGCCTGGGGTTCGTGGTAGCCAAATTTGGATTGTGGCTGGAGCGGATGCCCGGGGCAGCTGCGGTACCGCACGTGCATGGCTCTGGTTGGTCGATGCCCATCGGCGCAGGCATGATGATCTCGGGTGCACTGCTCTGCCTTTTGGCGGCGTGGCATCACCGCCGGACCACGCACGAGATTGAGCAAGGCAAGGTCACGCCGGCGTATGCGCTGGTCATCTTCGTTGGCGGCTTGGTGACGGTGCTCGCGGCGGTGATGATCATCTACCTCGTGCTGAGCGCACGTTGAGTAACAGCCGATCAGGAACCGTTGGCATCAACTGGCACGCGCGGACACAAGCCGGTGCCAGGCGTTGTTGGCGTAGCCCTTGAAGTTCCACAGGTCCTCGGGCCGGGAAGGCTGCACGTTGGTGGCCGTGTCCCATGCTCGCACCACGATCTGCACGGGGGCCATTTCGGCGGCGGGGAGTTCCGCCCGCCAGAAGCGCCAGCTCCAGCGTCCGCCTTCCTCGTCGGCGGTCTGCACATCACTTGGCATCGGCAGCAACTCGGCCTGCGTCCAGTGTTCGCCCTCGTCCTCGGAGATTTCGACACGGTGGATCTCGTTGCCACCGCCCACGTAGGCCCAGCCTTCCACCACCATCGGGGCCGCACCACCCGGATGACCACGCTGGATGCGGCAGATGTAGGAGTTCACGGGCACTTCGCCCAGCGGCAGCGCGCTCGCCGCGTCGTGGTGTGCCTTGGTGGCATCGGCGGGATGGAGTCGGTACTCCTCGGCCTGAAACAGGTTGTCGGAAGGTTCGGCGCGCACGTTGATCTCGTGCAGCCATTTGACCGAACGCGCGCCGAGATAACCGGGAACGATGGCACGCACCGGGAAGCCGTGCACCTGGGGCAGCGGCTGGCCGTCGAGCGCATAGGCCAGCAGCGTCTCGGGCGCGAGCGCCTTGGACAACGGCACCGAGCCTCCGAAGGGTGAATGGTCCTTCTTCTCGGTTTTGTCGTGGCCGATGAACTCCACGAACTTCGCGGCGGAAGCGTCCAGCCCGGCGCTGGCGAGCACGTCTGCGAGCCGTGCTCCCGTCCAGACGCCGTGCGAGATGGCATTGCCGGTCCATGGCGACTCACCGGGGACTTCCTTGACCTGGATCAGTTCGTCCCGCCGGTTGCCCGCGCATTGCAGGGTGGCGGCGACGGTGTGGGGAGTGAAATCGCTCCGCAGGTTTTCCAGGGTCAGTTCCACCGGTCGGGCAACCAGCCCTTTGATGCTCAGACGGTATTTGGCGGCGTCGAGGGCGGGGATGTTCCCGTGGCAGCGCACATAGAAGAGATCGGTGGGAGTGATGAACTCAGTTCGCGCCATCGAAGGCAACGGGCCGCCGTTGAAGGGCTCCTTCTCGTAGTAGATGAAAGAAGGATGTTTGGCGGGCTGGATGGTTGCAACGGAGGCCATAAGGGAGTGTTGGTACGATGCGTAACGACGGTTCGATAGACTAAAGCAGAAGAGGCGGGTCACTGCTGGACAAGCGCGGATGCGGTTTTCTCGTCCAAGGGTTGCAGGACAAACGCCACCGCTGCGTGCCCCGCCTTCTCCGCTTCACCGGCGGAAGAAATCCCGCGTACCGGCCCGAGGGTATTTGCGATGGCCGTGCCCGCCGGGCTGGCCTTGATCTTGGTCAGAGGTTCGTGAACATGGGGTGTGCTGGTCGAGTCCACCAGGTCCAGCGTGTATTCCTGGCCCGGCACCAGGCCGCTGGCGGCGATCTGCACCTGATCGATCAGGCCGAGGGAAATGACTGTCACCGAGGCGCGAGCCTGCTGCGTCTCGTCCTTCGCACGCAACTGGTACGCTTTTGACGCCTTCAGCGTTGTCAGCGGGACCAGGTTGGCGGCGGCATTCTCCGCCGGGTGCGTGGCGGCGTTGGGCACGTAGACGAGCGCCTGCGGCAACTGGCCGATGGGGATGGAAGCAATGATTTTGTTCGTCGCCGTGTCGATGGCCTGCACTTTCGCTTCGTTCTCCAGGCCGATGTACACAAGCGCACCGTCCGGCGAACCCCAGATGCCGTGCGGCAATGCACCGGTTGGGATCGTGGCGACCTGCTCGAAGGGCGGTTCGCGCCGGTACACCTTCACCTCGTCCAGACTGCCCACCGTGACATAGGCGAAGTGCCCCGCCGCATTGTCCACGCAGGTCACATGATTGGTGATCGGGCCCGAGGCGATGGTGCCCAGGATGGCAAAGGGCGGCGCGGCATCCATCACCTGCGTCTTGCCGCTGTCCTTCAGGGTGAACCAGACCTGCTTGCCATCCGCACTCACCGCCAGATTGGGGGAAAAAGGACTGGCCTGCGGCACCCGCGCGATGACCTCGTGGGTGGCGGTGTCGATCACGCATAGTTCCGGCGTGAAGCTCGACGGCACGAAGGCATACTTGCCGTCGGGCCGGAAGAGGATCATGCCGGGGCCGGAGTTGGTCTTGATGCGCGTGATTTCATCCAGCGTCTCCGCGTTCAATACAGCGACGTAATCCTCGCCACGCACGGCCACGTAGATTTCCTTGCCATCCGGCGTGAAGAACGCTTCGTGGGGCGAGCGGCCCACGTACTGGCTCTTGAGCACCTTGTTGGTGGCTGTGTCGATGAGCGTGATGGCGTTGGAGCCAATGGAGATGACGCAAAGGCGCTTGCCGTCGGGTGAGAAGCCCAGGCCGTGCACCAGGCTTTGACCTTTATAGAGCGGGGCTAAAGCTGCCGGTGGGACCTCGCCGAGCTTGATCAATCCCAGAAGCTGGTTCGTGCCTGGGTCAATGACGGAGATGGTGTTGGAAACCTGGTCACCCGTGTACACGCGGTCGTGTGATCGGTCGGCGACCGCGGGTGACCCGCCGTTGGTCGATCGTTTGCGATCCTCCGTTTTTGGAGTGGGTTCGTCGTTGGCAACAAAGCGAAAATCGCTTTTTGGTTCTGCCTGCCCCACGGCAGCAGGCGCGGGCGCAGGCGGCGGGTCGGCCATCAGACGAGCCTGGATCTTCTGGAGGTATTCGATTTCGATGGATTGCTCGGCGATGACTTCCTGCGCGATGTTTTTGAGCGCGGGATCGCTCCCGTGCAGGAGCACGGCTTTGGCCATGTCGACGGCTCCCTGGTGGTGTGGGATCATCAGCGCGATGAAGTCCCGGTCCGGATCGCCGACGAGCCCGCCATCGGCCTGCGTCATGGCCGCATCCATCTGTGTCATGGCCGATTTGGTTTCCTTGTAGAACGGCCCCCACTTCTGGCAGCGTTCACAGCCCAAAGCCTCCGGGTGAAAGGCAAAAAGGGATGACAAGCCGATGGCAGCCGTCAATGTGAGCAGCAGTTTATAGCGGGGCGGGATCATGATGGGAGGGAAGTGGGGATGACGAAGATCGAGGCGAGAAAGAGCAGGGGCAGCTGCACACATCAACAAGGATGAGATGAGTGGCAAATCCTGGTGGCAGGTTAAGTGATGATGGGCAATGGAACAAACGTCTCACACGAAGCGCAGGATGATGCCCAGTGAAGCGACGCTGATGAACAGCCATAACAGCACGCCCTGGAGCAGCGGTCGCCAGCCGACCGTGCGCAGCGTCCGGGCAGACAACCCTGCGCCGATCAAAAACAAGGTCAGGGTCAAACCAACGGTCGCCATGTGTGAGAGCCCGGGGGCGGCTGCCGCCACGCCGGGCACGTAGGAACGCAGCACGCTTGCCAGCAGGAACAAACCGACGAACCAGGGGACCTTTATCTTTGGCTTCTCGGCCGGAACGAGGTCATGGATGCTCGCCGCAACATGCTTGCCGGGACGGAAAGCGTAGGCCGCGCCGAAAGCCACCGGGATGATCCACAGCGCACGGGAGAGCTTGACCGCCGTAGCCGTTTGCAGGGCACTCAGCCCGTATTGCGACGCCGCTCCAACCACGCTGCTGATGTCGTGGATGGCCACGCCCGCCCAAGTGCCGAACTGCGCCTGGCTCATGTGCATCGTGTGTCCGAGCACCGGAAACAGGTACAAGGCGACCGCGTTGAGGATAAACACCGTGCCCATGGCCACCGTGATTTCGCCCTCCGCCACGCCGATGACGCTGCCCACCGCCGCGATGGCCGAGCCGCCGCAGATCGCCGTGCCCGCCGAGATCAGCGCGCTCGTTTTTGATAAAATGCCGAGGATCTTGCCCAGCCACCACCCGAGGCCCAGCGTCGCTGCGATGGTAACGGCGGCAAAGCCCGCGCCGCTGGCTCCCGCCCGCAGCACCACCGGCAGATCCATGCCGAAGCCCAGGAGTACCACGCAAACTTGCAGTAGCGTGGCCGACGCCTTCTTGCCCAGATGGGCAAAGGGGTTCTCGTGGGTCAGCGCCAGGAAAGCACCGAGCGTAAGGGCGACCGGCGGCGAGGCCCAGGGCGTCAGGCAAAAGGCGGCGGCGCAAATGAAGAGGGCCTGCCGTGCGCCCAGAGGCAGATTCCAAGACTGACGTGAAGCGGCCGGTGATGACGCGCTGGTCCTGGCTTCGGAGGCGGGCGGCAAGTAAATGGGTTTGAGCATGGGTCGAATGGCGGCAGCGTTCATTTCTGCCCACAACATGACCGGCGAGACGACATATCAAAAATACATCTTTTATCTGACTGCCATCAGTATTACTGATATATACGGCATTGAAAGTTCCCACGCCATGCTCAACCGTAACCATCTCGCCCTCTTCCGTGCGGTGGCCGAAGCCGGCGGCTTCTCTCGCGCTGCCGAGGTGATCCATGTCAGCCAGCCCGCCATTTCGATGCAGGTGGCCGAACTGGAGGAGTCGCTGGGCACGCCGCTCTTTGATCGTCTGCCGCGTGGCGTGCGACTCACCGAGGCGGGCCAGACTCTGTTCAGCTACGCCCGGCGCATCGCCACGTTAGAAGAGGAAGCCGAGCGGGCCATGCGCGAGCTGCGCGGACTGGAACGTGGCCGCCTGGCGCTGGGAGCGAGCACCACCATCGGCAGCTATCTTTTGCCCACCGTGCTCGGTGCGTTCCGCGCCCGTTACCCCGCCATCGAACTGGGTCTGACCATCGCCAACACCGAGGAGATCAAAACCCGTTTGCTGGATCGCACGCTCGACCTCGGGTTGACCGAGGGCGCGCCACCGGAGGGCGAAAATCTGAGCACGCGGGTTTTCAGCGAGGACGAGTTGATCGTCGTCGCACCGCCAGGTCATCCGTTTGCCGCTAAAGCGGCAGGCAAGGAGCGACCGAAGCCGATCACCGTTGGCCAGTTGTGCGCGCAGCCGCACATCGTACGCGA
>CAHJWO010000048.1 GCA_903642295.1 PVC group bacterium
GAACGCGCCCTGTTGAACTTCGGCCACACCATCGGGCACGGCATCGAGCAAGCCGCCGGCTACGGACGCCTGCTCCACGGGGAGGCGGTGAGCCTGGGGATGATTGCTGCCGCGCGATTGTCTGTCCGCAAGGCGGGTTTGCCGCCTTCGCACTGCACCGAGATCGTCGCCGCTTTGCAGCACTTCAAACTTCCCACTTCTCTCCCGGAGGATTTTCCGATTTCAGAAGCGTTGGGGAGTATGGCGAGAGACAAAAAGTTCGCGGCGGGTTCGATCCGTTTCGTCTTGTGTCCGGCCATCGGGCGAGCCTGCCTGTCGGAGCCCGGCCAAATCACCTGGGATGACCTGCTTGGGGAATTGGAGGGGCTCCGTGCCGCCCCGTAGGTTGACGCCGGGACGAACGGATGTTTTCCTCGCGGCGCCTGGTTCCCCTTGTGTCCGGGAAATCGGCACGCTACAACCTTCGTCTCTTGCCCCGGCCAGCGTGATCGCCCGTCGCGTTCGCGGCGATCTACCGCCTCCTCCCCGCTCACCGTGACTTACACCGAGGCCTGTCTGGTTATCAACATGATCCCCAAGGTGGGTCCGATCCGGCTGCGCCGCTTGCTCCAGGCGTTCGGCGACCCGCAAGCCGTCCTGCGCGCGAACGCAGACCGTTTGGCGGGCGTCGAAGGGATAAAACCGGAACTGGCCCGCCAGATTTCGGCGTGGGAGGACCACATCGACCTCCCCGCGGAACTGACGCGGATGACCGATGCCGGAGTCCATGCGCTCACGGCGGAATCGGAAAGGTACCCGGCCTTGCTCCGGGATATTCACGACCCGCCGATTGTGCTGTACGTCTGGGGTGAACTTACGGTGGGGGACGCGCAAGCGATTGGCGTCGTCGGCTCCCGGCAATCCACCTTCTACGGGATGGAAACCGCCAAAAAGCTCTCCTACCAACTCGCCTTTGCCGGTTACACGATTTTTAGCGGCTTGGCGCGGGGCATCGACACCGCCGCCCACCAGGGTGCGCTCGCGGCCAACCGGCGCACGGTCGCCGTGCTCGGTTGTGGTTTGAGCCAGATCTATCCGCCGGAAAACTTTGCCTTGGCGGAGCGCATCGCGGAAGGCGGCGGCGCCGTCATTGCTGAGTTCCCCATGTCCGTCACGCCTGACCGCACCACGTTTCCGATGCGGAACCGGATTATCAGCGGTTGCAGCCTCGGGGTGCTCGTCATTGAGGCGGGCTTGCAGAGCGGGGCTTTGATCAGCGCCAACCAGGCAGCGGAACAGGGTCGGACCGTTTTTGCCGTCCCCGGCCCGATTGATCGCCCCAGTTCCCAGGGAACGAACCGGCTCATCCAGCAGGGTGCCAAATTGGTGATGGGCGCGGAAGACATCTTGGAGGAGCTTGCCATGCTGCCCGGGCTCGTATCGCCCACGCCGCCGAAGATTTTTTCAAAGGCGACGGAGCCGGTGGCTTTGCCGGTCCCTCCACCCGCCGCCCGGCCGGCCAGCCCTCCCGCCTCGCCCCCTCCCCTCCAGCCGGACGAGCAAGCGGTCCTCGCCGCGATTGAGACCGATGAAACCCCCGTGGACGCGATCATCGGCAAATGCGGTTTGCCAACGCGGGTGGTCTCTTCTACCTTGTTCGCTCTCGAACTGAAGAAATTGATTAAGCAATTACCCGGTAAACACTACGTCAGACTTTCCTGAACTTTCCGCCCATGTCCAAAGCACTCGTCATCGCCGAAAAACCCAGCGTTGCCGCCGATATCGCGCGCGCCTTGGGGCGGTTCGAGCGAAAGGACGACGCTTTCGAGAATGACCAATACGTCATCAGTTCGGCGGTCGGACACCTCGTCGAACTGGCGCTGCCGTCCGAAATGGACAAAAAGCGTGGCAAGTGGACATTTGCCGCCCTGCCGGTGATCCCGGAGGAGTTCGATCTCAAACCCATCGAGAGCAACGAAGACCGCTTCAAGATGCTCAAGCGCCTGTTGAAGCGGGCGGATGTGACCGAGGTGATCAACGCCTGTGATGCGGGGCGCGAGGGAGAGCTGATCTTCCGCATGATCATCAAGCTGTCGGGCGTCAACAAGCCCTCCCGGCGGCTCTGGCTGCAATCCATGACACCCGACGCGATCCGACAGGCGTTCGGAAGATTGCGCACGGACGAGGAGATGATTCCCTTGGCCAAGGCCGCCTTTTGCCGCGCGGAGAGTGATTGGCTGGTCGGCATCAACGCCACCCGGGCGATGACCGCCTTCAACTCCAAGGCGGGCGGCTTCCAGTTGACCCCGGTCGGACGCGTGCAGACCCCGACGCTGGCGATCCTCGTGGAGAGGGAAAAAAAGATTCGTGCCTTCAAAGCTCGCACCTATTTCGAGGTGTTTGGGGATTTTGACGTAAAAGCCGGAAATTACCGGGGGCGCTGGTTCGACGAAACATTTCGCAAGGGGCCCGACGAGGATGCCCGGGCCGAACGTCTCTGGGAGCGCGAAAAGGCCGAGGCCATCCGGGACAAATGCTTGGGGAAAGCTGGCGTGGTGACCGAGGAGAAGAAGCCGGCCAGCCAGGCCCCTCCCTTCCTCTTCGATCTGACCAGTTTGCAACGGGACGCCAACGGTCGTTTCGGTTACAGCGCCAAGCGCACGCTGCAAATCGCGCAGCAACTCTACGAGAAGCACAAGGTGCTGACCTATCCCCGCACCGACAGCCGGTATCTGCCGGAGGACAATCTGGCGATGGTACGCGCCACGATGGGCACCTTCGTGAACCCGGCCTTGTCCGTCCACGCGGAGAAAGCATTGGCCAGCGGGTGGGTACGGTTGAGCAAGCGAGTGTTCGACAACAGCAAGGTTTCCGATCACAACGCGATCATCCCGACCGGCGCCGAGCCCAAGAATCTGGACGAAGCCCAACAAAAGATTTTCGATCTGGTCTCGCGTCGGTTCATCGCGGTTTTCTTCCCGTCGGCCCAATTTGAAGTCACCACGCGCCTGACGAAGGTGGAAGGAGAAGTGTTCCGCACGGATGGCCGCGTCATCCTCGACCCCGGCTGGATGGCCGTCTATGGGCGTGAGGCCACGCTCGGGGACGGTTCCGACGCCAATCTGGTTCCGATCACGCAAGGCGAAAACGCGACCGCCATCGAGGTGGAGGTTCGTCAAAGCGAGACCAAACCCCCGGCGCGCTACAACGAGGCAACCTTGCTTGCCACGATGGAAGGCGCTGGCAAGCTGGTCGAAGACGAGGAGTTGCGCAGCGCCATGAGCGCCAAGGGGCTCGGCACGCCCGCCACCCGCGCCTCGATCATCGAAGGGTTGATCCTCGATGCATACATTGGCCGCCAGGGCCGTGAGCTTTCGGCTACCTCCAAAGGCATTTCGCTGATCGCCTTACTGCGGGGCATCGGTGTGGCGGCGCTGACCTCCCCTGAGTTGACCGGCGAATGGGAATCCAAGTTGAAACTGATGGAGCAGGGTGGATTGCAGCGCCGGGAATTCATGGCGCAGATTCGCGGTCTGACGGAAGACATCGTCAGCAAAGCCAAGAATTTTCAAGGGGAGTCCGTGGAGGGCGATTTCGGCGAACTGGATGTGCGCTGCCCGAAGTGTGCCGCACGCCCCTTGAAAGAGGAGTACCGGGTGTACAAGTGCCCATCTTGTGACTATGTCCTCTGGAAATCCGTGGCCGGACGCCAGTTCGATCCGGAAGAGTTGAAGACGCTTTTCACCGTGGGCCGCGTCGGGCCGTTGGACGGATTTCGCAGCAAGGAGGGCCGTCCGTTTTCTGCGGCCATCAAGCTGGGACCAGAGGGTCGGCCCGAGTTTGATTTCCCGGAAGTTAGCAAGGAAGTGCCGAATTTTGCCGCCCAGGAGCCGTTGCACCCCTGCCCGGTTTGCAAGAAGGGACAGGTTTACGACATTGATGGCAGCTATGTGTGCGACCGTGCGGTCGGTCCCGAGAAAGACTGTACCTTCCGCATGAGCAAAACGATCCTCCAGCGGCAAATTCCGCCGGAGCAGGTCGTCAAGTTGCTTGCCACCGGCAAGACGGACCTTCTCGACAAATTCATCTCCAAGAAAGGGCGTCCGTTTTCGGCATTTCTCAAACTGGAAAACACCGGCAAGGTGGCCTTCGAGTTTGCGCCCTCGGCCCGCGATGCCAAGGGAGCGGGTGCTTCCGCCAAGAAACGTCGCTCCGGTTCGGCAACGACCTCACGCCGCCCTGCACCCGCAAAGTAGCCGATCGGCGGAGTTGGCCGTTCCCGGCTTGGGGTGGAAGAGTGTTGACGCCCCCACATCTTGTGTTAAGTCTAGAGCTTTACTGCTCTAGCAGATGCGCTGCCCTAAATGTAAAAGCATTGAAGACCGGGTGATTGACTCCCGGCCCGTGAACCATTGTTCCGGCATCCGGCGCCGTCGCATCTGCCTGAACTGCGAGTATCGGTTCACCACGTACGAGCAGATTGAGCGCGCCGATCTCCTTGTCATCAAGCGAGATGGGCGTCACGAGGCGTTTGACCGGCACAAGCTCAGCGTCGGAATTGTCAAGGCTTGCGAGAAGCGTCCGGTCAGCCTGGAAGTGCTCGATCAGGTGGTGGAGCACGTCGTCCAGGATTTGGAGACCAATTACGGCCGCGAGGTCCATTCGCGCGAGATCGGCGCGAAGGTCATGCAAAAACTGCAACCCATCGACATGGTTGCCTACGTGCGTTACGCCTCGGTTTATCGGCATTTTCAGGACATCGGCGAGTTCATCGACGAAATCAAAATGCTTGAGCAAAGTACCAAGCCCGACGGGATGCAGACGGAACTTTTTACCTGATTTCCCTTCGAGATGCTCCCTTTCTAATGGTCGCCTTAAAATCTTCTTTGCCGCTCGTCAGAATTGGGAGAGGAATCGCCATCTCGTTTGACGCCGACTGGTTGGGGACCGCCCTGGAACAGGCCGCGCGCGTGACGGGTTGCCATCCCTGGAACATCGCGGACGATCTGGTGGCGGGGGTAATGCTTTATCTTCGCTACGGCTACGACAAGACGGTGATCGACCTGCCAGTCCTGGAGAAAGCCGTCCGGCGCGCGTTGCGAGACACGGGTTACGGCGATCTCGCCCCTCACGTTTGCTGTTCCGTTCCCTGAGCGTATGACTCTCTTTGAAAGGATCATTTGCCGCGAAATACCGGCGAAGATCGTATTCGAAGATGACAATCTCATCGTTTTTCACGACGTAAAACCCGAAGCGCCGGTTCACGTCTTGATCGTCCCCAAGCAGGTGATTTCACGAATCGGTGACGCGGGGGCCGGTCAGGCGGAACTTCTGGGTAAGTTGTTGCTCGCTTCAAGAAAGGCTGCGGAGCAACTCGGCATCTTGCATTCGGGCTACCGTTTGGTCATTAACCACGGGCCCGATGCCGGGGAAACCGTCCCACACCTGCATATCCACCTGTTGGGGGGCAGATTGCTGGCGTGGCCGCCCGGCTAAATCATTGCGCCCACATCGGCGCATCACACCCACGCCGAATGACAAGAATTTCCGAAAGAAACCGCGTCGAATAAAAGCCAAAAAGCGGGTCGAAAATCATTCGATCCGCCGGGCAAACCAACGAATAATCCAACGGCGGCGTGATGACGCCACCCCGGGGTCACTTCATCAACAACACCGAACGACTACGCTTGATTTCGCGTGTAATCCGACGGTGCAGGAACGCCGACATCCCGGTGACGCGGCGGGGGAGAATCTTGCCGCTTTCAGTGACGAACTTGCGCAGCAAATCCGGATTTTTGTAATCAATCGCCTCGGGTGCGATGTCCACCCGGCGCCGCGGCATGATGCGGTTGGCGCGGCGGAAGTTGGAGCGGCGTTGAGCGGTTTTAGGTTGCATGATTAGCGCGTTTCGCGGTGCAGGGTATGGCGCTTCAGAAAAGGATTATACTTCTTTTTCTCCAGACGGCCAGGCGTGTTGGGGCTTTTCTTGTTCCGAGTGGACACGTAACGCGAGGCCGGTTTTCCTTCGGCCTTCGCTTCGGTGCACTCCAGGGTGATGATGTCTCTCGCCATACGGATGGATCGGTTCTAAATTTATTCTTTGCTCTCGGGGGTAAACTCTTCTTCTTCGGTTTCGCCACCCTCCTCGTCCGTCAAGCCGAACAGGCTCGTCACCGACTGGCGAACGCGCTGCGCCTTGTTCTGGCGCTCAATCTGCGATTGACATTCCACGGTAAACCGGGTGAACGGGATCGCTTGCAAACGCTCTTTATTGATGGGTTTGCCGGACATCTCGCACGTCCCATACGTGCCGAGTTCGATGCGCTTGAGCGCCTCGTCGATCTCGTAGAGCGCGTCCTGCTCCTGAGACAATAAATTCAGGGCGAAATCCCGGTCGTAAGCGTCGCTGCCAGCGTCCGCCTGATGCATCCCGAACGCACTCGCCTCGTTACTTTCGGCGCGGGCGCGCAGATTGTCCTGCGCGACTCCATTCATGGAATCGAGCATGGCATCCCGGAGCGCGAGCAGACGCTTCTTTTGTTCGAGGTGGAAAGGCGTCAGCTTGGCGTCCGCCTCATCTTCGTGCTTTTGAGTCGTGCTGAGAAGATATTTGGAAACCGAGGTCGTCAAATCCTGCGCGCTGGCGGTGGCCAGGGGCGCGACCTGCGCGACCTTCGTGGCAGACGCCTTGGTCTCGACGGCCTTGCTCGCACCGTTCGCTTCGGAAGGGGTGTCTTTGGCTTTGGCGGTGGTTTTGGACTTGGGCATAGAGCTAGAAGCGGACGAAACCAGGGGGGGAAGTACGGCTTATCTTTCGGAAAGGGGGACTAACTACTGGCATTTGCCGCTGGACGCAAGGTCCAAACGCAACTTTTCGGACAAGAAGTTTCACTGGAGAATCGCAGACGAAGCCGCGATCCAGGCTCACGAACTGGCGCTCGAATAACGGCGCAAAGCCCGGCGCCAGAACAGACGGCTCAAGGTCAGCGACAAGGCCGAAACCACCGCTAATTGCAGGATCAAACCGAGCGGTTGGACCGATGCCCGGGCCAGGATGCGTGCCGGGGAATTCGCCACCACGATGACCGGGATCAGCCATGTAAAAACGAATTTGAACAAGCCACCAAAAACCTCGGAGGGATAGCGGGACACGTTAATGAGGCTGTAATAGCCGTAGATGAGGCCCTGGGCCCGTACGATCCAAAAGGAGAAAGTCGCCAGGGCGAACATGATGGAATAATGCACGGTGCTCCCCAGGAGGACGGCGATCACGTACCAACCAACCTGTCCCGGAGAAGGCACCACGCCCAACTTGCCCAGCGAAAACAACACGAACGCCACCCCGATCCCGGCGTTCACCACGTTATCGAGCCCGAATTGCCGCGTGGAAACCGAGAATTGCGCATCCATCGGTAGCAAAAGCATCAGGTCCAGACGACCCGTCCGCACGAGTTCCGGGAGATTGGAAAGATTCATGTAGCAGACGGCCTGGAAGATCTGGCTGATGATCTGATGCGTGCCGATGAGCAGCACCACCTCCCACTTCGTCCAGTTGCCGATGTGGTCCGTGTACAGGAAGAGCACGTCCACGAAGAGGACCTGGCCGAGAAACCACAGGAGTTCGGTCACCATCCACAACAGGAAATTCCCCTTGAACGACATCTCGCGGATGATCGAGTTGCGCAGCAGGATTTTATAAACGTCCCAGTAGCGTTTCATCGGTCGGCTTTATTCATCCTCCGTACGCCCCGTAGCGCCGCAGCCCGCGCGACCACATCGCCCGGCCAGCCAGCCAGGTCAGGACGACCCATCCCGCCTGGATCAACAAGCCCTGGTAGAGAGCCGGTCCGCGTGTCTTCTCCAAAAACACCGACACCGGAAAGAATAGCTCGTAGGTGAACGGCAGCCAGGTCGCAGCGGCCTGGAACCACGGCGGCGTGAGGTCCAGCGGAAACAGGTGACCGCTGAGGAAGTATTCGAACGACAGCACGATGAAGATGATCGTGGAGATTTCCAGGAACCAGAACGCCAGCATCGCAATGCTGTAAGTGATGAAAAATTGGAGGAAGGCTGCCATGCCGACGGATAACGCGGTCCACAGCCAGGTGTCCGCGTGGCCGGGCAATCGGATGTAGCGATGGAACACGGCAAAGATCAGCAGGACGAACGGCAGGGTCACGGCGGCATGAATGGTACGGCTGCCGAGGAACAGGCTGATCCGGTAAGCCGGATAACTCACCGGCTTGATCAGCAGCGCATTGAGCTGCCCGTCCCGGATGTCGGCGGCGATTTGCCAGTCATCGTCCGCGGGCGTGATGAGATTGGAAACCAGGAGCGTGAGCAAAAAGTAGAAAACCATCGCTTCGAAGTCGTAGCCGGCGATGGGCTGTCCCCGGGCCGCGAAAAGCGCCCGCCACAAATACACCGTGCCGACGAGCGGCATCACGTCGAACAGGCTGCGCAACAGAAAGTTCCAGCGGTAAACGACCGTATTTTGCAAACTGATGTCGAACAGCTTGAAATATTTGCTCAAGCTCATGGAGGGGTGGTGCCAGTAAATTCATCGGGCGGAACGGTCGCCCGCTGCTTGAGTGCCAATTCCGCCGCCAACCGGAGCGCGGCGATCATGCTGTCCGGGCGGGCGCGGCCCGTACCTGCCAACTCGAAGGCGGTGCCGTGGTCGGGGCTGGTCCGGATGATCGGCAGCCCGATGGTGACGTTCACTCCTTCGTGAAACGCGTGCAGCTTGAGCGGGATCAGGCCTTGATCGTGGTACATGCAGAGCACGGCGTCCCACCCACCGGCAGCCGCTTCATGAAAGATGGTGTCCGGGGAGAATGGACCCGCGAATATCACGTCTTTATGCTGGTAGAGGCACTGCAATTCGGCCACCGCCGGAGCGATGATCTCGATTTCCTCGCTTCCCAGACTACCGCCTTCCCCAGCGTGCGGGTTCAGCCCGGCCACGGCAATCCTGAGCGCGCTCCCCTTCCGTCGTTGGAGAAAATCGGCCAGCAAGCCGCCCACCCGGACGATTTCCTTGCTCGAAATCTGGCGGACAGCCTCCGCCAGCGGGAGATGGGTCGTCAACAAGGCAACGGTCAACGAACCGCCGGTCAGCAGCATGGCGAAATTCTCCGTCTTGCATCGTGCGGCAAAAAATTCCGTCTGCCCGGGAAAGCGAAAGCCGACCTCGTACAAACCGGCCTTGCAGACCGGCGCGGTAACGACCGCCGCAAGCTCCCCGCTCATCGCCCGGGCGGCCGCCTCCTCCAGCGCCTCCCAGGCGGCGCGCGCTCCCGCCGGGGTGGGGTGCCCTGGAACCACCCCGGGGATCGGTTGGCCGATCACCTGATAATCGAACCGGCCATCCACCAGCGGCGACCGCAGGGCGGCCGCGACCACTTCGGGGCCGACCCCGGCACAGTCGCCCAGGGTCACGCCAATCACGCCGAGCTTTGTTGCGTTTGCCTCCATGAACGAATCCGAACCGCCAGCGTTACCGGTGGCTGGTAACACCCACCTGTCGGCACATGCCCAGCAGCAGACACTCTGAACAGCGTGGCGAGATCCCCACGCAAACGTGCTTGCCGAACGGCACCAGCAGCGCGTTGATCTCGACCCAGTAAGCTTCGGGCAGCACTTTCTCCAACGCCGCCGTCGTTTTTTCCGGCGTCGAGGTGGCGACGTACCCCCAGCGATTGGTGATGCGGTGGACATGGATGTCCACTCCGATCCGTGGTTGGCCGCACGCGATGCCGAGTGCGAGGTTCGCGCACTTGATCCCCACCCCGCGAAAATCGAGCAGTTTTTCAAGATCACAGGGTAATTGGCCACCGTATTCAGCCACCGTGCGCCGGGCGATCTCCCGAATCTGCGGGGCCTTGCCCTCCCGGAAAGTGCTGCCGAGCAGAAGCTGATTGATTTCCGTTGCTTCGAGCAAGCTCATGGCCTCCGGGGTCCGCGCCCGGGCAAACAGACGTTTGGAAATCGGGACCGTATCCTCGTCCCGGGTCCGAATGGAAATGATGCAGGCGATCAGTTGCTCGAAAGGGGTCCGGTAACCTTCCTCGAACAGTTCGAAAAGAGCCGCCTTGCGAAAGGGCTTCACCGCTTCCCGAAGCAAGTCCATCGCTCGATCAATGTCGAAGGGCTCCTTGCCTTCGGACCCGGGATTGGAAAAGGAGGGGATTGTCATCGAATCAGCAAAAACGATGTACGACGCACATCCATCAAAACGACGCCTATGAACCGCGACCGTGCAAGCGAAGCTTGCCCCGTCGTTGTTCGCCTCCGACGACCTCGGCACGAATTGATCTCCCACCGCACACGCCCGCCCGGATGCCAGCCTCCGAATCAGCGTGCATGAACGTTCCCGACCAATCACCGAATCCGCCCGGAAAAATTCTCGATCATGATGCTGGCATCGGCGAGGCGGACGACGACGAGGTGGAAGCCCGCGCCAATGAATTGGCGGAAATCGACGGCTTTGACGCGGATCAGGTGAACGATGGCCACCGGCAGCAAGCGCGGCAGGAACTCAGCGGCGCGGCGGACCCTTTCGCGGCGAATGATGCGGAAGGCATCGAGGCGGCCTTGATCGAACCGGACGACGTTCCCGGCGAAAGCGGCGGCGCAGTGTCCCCGGCTACCAACGCCGCGCAAAGCAGCGACGAACAAACCATTGGCGAAAGTTTGTACTCCGAGGGGATTGCTGAAGCGGACCACGACCGCATGGTCGCATCCCGGCGCGAAGAGCAAGAGGACGAAATCTAGGGCGCTGGGCGACGGCGATGCCTGCCATGCCGCCGTCTTTGGACCGTCAAAACGTCTTGATGAAGGCTTTGGCTCGCAGACCCGTGAGCCACTGATCGCTCTGGCGCGCACGCTCCTCGCTCGCAATCTTCTTTTCCAAATCCCCCCGCACATCCGTGAACGGTTTTGTAAACGCAGATTTCTTCTCGGTAACCTTCAAGATGTAATAGCGGTTATCTTGGGCGATTACCGGGCTGATCTTATTTACGTCGAGCTTGAAGGCATTATTTGACAGGGATTCGTTGAGCGTTTTCCGGTCGATCCAGCCCCAATCACCACCGGCTTTTCCGCTCGGGTCGTCGCTGTACAGGGAGGCCAACTGGTCAAATTTGCCGCCTTTGGCGAGCTTCGCATGAATTTCCTCGGCCACGGCTTTTTGCGGATCGGCCTCGTGGGGTCCGGCCGGCGTGCCTTTGCTGATGGAAATCATCCAGAGATGGATTTGCTCGGGCGTCGTGTAGTCCGGCATGTTGGTGACGTAAAGCGCATCGAGCTTCAGAGGAGACACGATAAAATTGCTCTTCACGTTTTGATACCGCATGGCCTGCACGATAATGATGTCGCGCTGCTGATCGCGGAACTTTGTCTGGGTCATCCCCTGCGCCTGGAGCGTGCGGATGAATGCCTGCCGGTCTCCACCGTATTCCTCGCGGATGAAGGTGTTTACCCGATCATCAATCACCGAATTGGGAATCGAGAACTCTTTCTTTTTGAACTCTTGCAGAATCAACTTGCGGTCAATCAGGGTTTGCAGCGCGGCTTTCCGTGCATCACGAATTTTGTCGGCCAATTCCTGCCCACTCAGGTTACTGCGCAAGGAGCGCTCGGTGCCGCTGACCACTTCGCGGACTTCCGAGAAGGTGATCACGTCGTTGTTCACCTGCGCGGCGATGCCATCGACGACCTCCGGCTCCGCGTGGGCGCGGGGCGAACCAAAAGGGACGGCGAGGGTAGCCAAACCGAGGAGAACGCGGTAAATGAGAATAGGTGAAAGGCGGCTTCGTTTCATCATACCGGCATATTGCAAAGGGAACGGGAGTTGACGGGTGGAAATTTGACGAGATCCAGCGGGTCACAGGCCTTCAAGCAGGCTGCGAATTTGGCGCACTTTAGTGACCGGATCGCGCGAAGTCAAGCGGGGGAACCGGCCATGCGCAAGCACAAAATCGTTGCCCCGGGTAAACATCACTTTATCGCCGCGCACTTCGATTTGTTGCACGCGGCGGCTGGCGGCCAACAGCTTTAACCGCGTGAGTTCCAACAGGTTCTCCGCCCCTTCCGGCAATCGCCCGAACCGGTCGCGCCAGGTTTTCTCCAGCGATTCGAGTTCTTCGGACCGTGCGATTTCGGCCAGTTGCCGATAAGCTTGAATCCTCAGCTTGGGTTCCTCGATGTAGGCTGCCGGCAGGTAAGCCGCCCAACGTTCGTGGTGTGACAACGGCTGATGGATCACTTCGCGGTCGACGGGCGTCCGGGGAACGACGGCCTCCGGCATCGTCTCGCGGCGAGCGTGGCTGAGGTATTCCCCCTCGTTCGCCGAGACGAAATCCAGATGGACGACCACCTCGATCCGATGACGCACCTTTTCGCCTTTGAGTTTCGCCACCGCCTGCCGCAAGAGTTGGCAGTACAGGTCGAAGCCGATGGCGGTGAGGTGCCCACTCTGCGCCAGCCCCAGGATGTTGCCTGCGCCCCGGATTTCGAGGTCGCGCAACGCGATTTTGAAGCCGGCGCCCAACGTGGAGTATTGCTTGATCGCGTTGATGCGCTTGCGCGCCTCTCCCATCGTCAGCAGGTCGCGCGGCAACAGGAGGTAAGCATAAGCCTTTTGATGGCTGCGGCCCACCCTTCCTCTCAATTGGTACAGATCGGCCAGGCCGAAGCGGTCCGCCCGGTCGATGATGATCGTGTTGGCGTTGGGGATGTCCAGGCCACTTTCGATGATGGTCGTGGCCACCAATACGTCGGTTTCGCCGTTGACGAACCGGTGCATCACGTCCTCCAGTTGCCCTTCTTCCATTTGCCCGTGGCCCAGGTCAACCCGCGCCCGGGGGCAGAGGTGCTTGATCCGCGCGCAAACCCGCGCGATGTCCTCCACCCGGTTATGGAGGTAATAGATCTGGCCCTGCCGATCCAATTCCCGGTCGATGGCGGTGCGGATGATGCGTTCGTCAAACGCGCAAATACTCGTCTCGACCGGATACCGGTTGGGTGGCGGGGTCTCGAGCGTGGAAAGGTCACGCGCGCCCGTGAGCGCCATATAGAGAGTGCGGGGAATGGGCGTCGCGGAGAGGGTCAGTACGTCCACGTTGGGGAACTTTTCCTTGATCCGCTCCTTGTGGCGGACGCCAAATCGTTGTTCCTCATCGACCACGAGCAAGCCGAGGTCTTTGAAGCTGATGTCCTTGGAGATCAGGCGATGGGTGCCGATGACGATGTCCACGCTGCCGTCGTGGATTCCGCGCGCGACGGCATCCTGTTCGGCCCGGGTGCGGAAGCGGCTGAGCAATTCCACGGTCACCGGAAAATTCGCCATGCGGGCGCTAAAATTCTCGTAATGCTGCTGCGCCAGGACGGTGGTGGGGACCATCATGGCCACCTGCTTGCCGTTCATCGCCGCCTTGAACGCGGCCCGGATGGCGACTTCCGTCTTGCCAAAGCCGACATCCCCACAGATGAGGCGATCCATCGGGCGGCCCGATTCCATGTCTTCCTTCGTCTCGCCGATTGCCTTTACCTGATCGGGCGTTTCGCGGTAGGGAAATGCCTGTTCGAATTCCTGCTGCCACAGGTTATCGGCGGCAAAGACGAACCCGGGATGGGTTTCACGCGTCGCCTGCACCTTCAAGAGTTTGGCGGCATAGTCGTAGATCGATTTCTCCGCCGTTTTTTTGGTCGTAGCCCATTTTCCGTCACCGAGTTCACTCAGGCCCGCGCCGCGCTTGCCCATCCCGACGTAACGCGACACGAGAAACGCTTGATCCAAGGGGACGTAAAGCCTGGCTGAATGCGCAAACTCCAGCACCATCACCTCATCGGAATGTTCATCGTCCTGTTGGCTGCTCGTACCCGTGTTTCTAACCTGCAAGCCGCGAAAACGGGCCAAGCCATGTTCCAAATGGACGACCAATTCTCCTTCCGATAATTCCGTAAAATCAATTTGGGAGCGCTGTTTGAGCAAACCCCGGCGGCTCCGCTGACCGGCCGTGGTGCGATTTACCAAACGAGAATCGTAGCCCAGAATTTCCGCTGCGGATGTAACGGCGACTCTGCTCCCCGGGTGGACAAATCCCTGCGTGCTGTTGTCACGCAAATAAAAAGCTGATTCTGTAAAATTAGTAAAAAGATCGACAACTTGTTGCGCAGACGTTTGATCCGATCCTTTCTTTGCGTGGACGCCGAGCACGTAACCGTCACGCAACCACTCCGCGATCTGGTCTTGAACCCTCTGCTTCGCAGCCTCGTGCAAGGCTGGAGAATGAAAGCTTTGCGAATCGATCTCCAACGGGGAAGCGAAGAAAGCGGTCTCGTAATCCTCCTGGGAGTTTTTACTTCGCTCGTTGATCCCGAGACTGACGACGCACTTCGCCCCATTGCCTTCGTGCTCAATGCCAATGACCAAGTCCGACTTTTTACGGTAACTTTTTAATGAATGCGTGGTCGCCGCAGAGGCCACCAACACGACAGTGGTCGCGTCAAGCGTGCGAATAGATGTTTGTTCGTCCAACTCGAATTCACGGATGGATTCCAACTCGTTATCGAACCACTCCAGTCGAACGGGCAAAACCTGCTGCCATGCGTAGATGTCCATCACGCCGCCGCGCACCGAGAACTGGCCGCGGTCGGATACCTGCGAAACGCTTTCATAGCCCGCCGAGACGAGCTTTTCGATCAGTTCCTCGCGGTCGGTCCTCGATCCTCGCACCAACCGCAGGCTCGATTTTTGCAATGCCGAGGCCGCCGGTACCGGATCGTCGAAGGACGCTTGATGCACGACGACAACCGCATCACTTTGCGCGGTGCTTAGCCGTTGCAAAACGGCCAACCGCTCCGCGCTGGTTTCCGGGTCGGGCAACGCGCCCTCAACGGCTGCCACCTCCTGATGCGGGAAAATCATGGCCTCCGGCAGCCAGTTGCTCAGTTCGGCGTGGAATAGCTCCTGGGCACGCTCGGTTTCGCAAACCACCCAGATATTCTGCGAGGGATCGCGCCCATGCAGCGCGAGTACAGTGACCAAAAACGGTTGGGCCGACGCCGTGACATGCCCGAAAAACACGGACTCACCCGCCCTGACCTGTGCAAGCCTGGTCGCCATCGCGGGCGATTCGGCCACGCGGTCGATGAGAATTTTACGGGGGTCGATCATGATTGGTGGACTTCCGGTTCCGCGAGCAACGCGGTGTGGTCGCTACGGAGCCTGTCCGGCTGAGCACTGGCGGCATTCGGAAGTACACTTCGTCCTCAGCAGTCCGCTGGATGCCCCGAAGCCAGTGCAGTTCCTCCTCGAAAAAGCTCCGGTGCGGAACGTTCTCGCAGCTATTGGATGTTTAACTCGCGGGTGATTCCGAACCGTTCGATTCGCTTGCGCAGAGTGGCGCGCGTGACCCCCAGAATTTTCGCCGCTTTCAACTGATTGCCGCGCGTCAGCTTCATGGCCGCGATGGTGAATTCGCGTTCCAGCCAGGGGAGCAACTGCAAACTATTGTCCTGCGCGGCGGCTTGAAAAAGCAGTTCAACGGCGGCCTGCGTGCTGAGCGCCGAGGCAAGCTCCGCCGAGGCAGCACCGACGCCGTTCCCGCCCACTGCGTTGGTTTCGTTCCCGCTGGTTTCCCCGCCCCCGTTAACGTTCGTACGGCTGTCGCCCACCATCCCGAGCGGAATATCTTTGGGTAACAGCACGTCGGTGGTCGCCAGCACCGTGGCGCGTTGCAGGGTATTCTCCAGTTCCCGGACGTTCCCCGGCCACGGATAGTTTTCCATGACCTTCACGGCCTCTTCCGAGAGGTGGACACGGGGGAGATGTTTTTGCAGACTGGTCTTGGCCAGGAAATATTCGCAGAGCAACCGGATGTCTTCCACCCGCTGGCGCAACGGCGGCAGATGAACCCGCACCACGTTGAGCCGATAGAACAGGTCCTCGCGGAACTGCTTGCGGGCGACCTCCTGTTCAAGGTTTTTGTTCGTGGCTGCCACGATGCGAACGTCGGCGTGGAGCGTGACGTTACCGCCCAACCGGGAGAATTCGCCCTCCTGCAAGACCCGCAAAATCTTGCTTTGCACGGGCAACGCCATTTCGCCGATTTCGTCCAGGAACAAGGTGCCGCCGTGACTCTGCTCGAACCGCCCCACCCTCTGCGTCACCGCGCCGGTAAAGCTCCCTTTCTCGTGACCGAAAAGCTCGCTTTCCAGCAGCGTTTCCGGGATCGCCGCACAGTTGATTGCCACGAAGAACTTATCGCTCCGGCGGCTGTAGTGGTGGATCGCCCGCGCCACCAATTCCTTACCCGAACCGCTCTCTCCGGTGATCATCACCGGGGCTTCGCTGTGCGCCACGCGGCCGATCATCTTGAACACCTGCTGCATTGCCTCGGATTGGCCGACGATGCTGTCCTGGTGCTGATCGACGGTCAGTTGCGGCTTGAAGGTTGTCGCCGCGCGCATCTCCGCCTGTGCCTTGAGCGCGGAATCGACCACCACCTTCAGGTTGAACGGCAGCGATTCCTTGCGAATGAAATCGTACGCGCCGAGTTTCATCGACTCGATCACCGACTGCGTCGTGCCGAACGCACTGGTCAGCACCACCATTGCGTTGGGGTCTTTTAGCCGCACCTTGGCCAGCAGTTCCAGGCCGCTGAAGGGCTGGACGTGCGTTTCGGTGATCAGCAGGTCCGCTTCCTGCGCGAAGTAGAGTTTGTAAGCCTCGTCCGCGCGGCCGGCGGTCAAAACCCGGGTGCTGGGCGTTTCCAACTGGTGGGCGGCCCACTCCAGAAAGTCCACTTCAGGATCAACGATGACGATGGTTTGCATGAAACGGCACGGGGGGGCTCGTTCGGGGACCGTCTCTTAGAGGGAGCCGTACCTGCGCTGACGGTTGCGGTAGTCTTGGACCGCTGCCAGCAGGTCCTCCTTGCGAAAGTCCGGCCAGAGCGTGGGCGTGAAGTATATCTCGGTGTAGCTTAACTGCCAGAGCAGAAAATTGGAAAGCCGCATCTCGCCGGAAGTACGGATGAGCAGGTCCGGGTCGGGATAACAGCGGGTGTAAAGATGCTTGCCGAACAGGTCGGCGTTGATCATCGCCTCGTCGATGTGCCCCTCGCCGACCTCGCGCACGATGCTCTTAACGGCGTCGATCATTTCCGCGCGCCCGCTGTAGCTGAGTGCGAGGACTAGGGTCAGACCCGTGTTCTCGGCGGTGGCGGCGATGGAGGCATGGAGCTGCTTCTGGCAGGAGGCTGGCAGCTCATGCAACCGTCCGATGGCCTGGAGCCGCACGTTGCGCTCCATCAGCTCGGGGGTGGTGTCTTTGAGGAATTTTTGCAGCAGGGTCATCAGCGCAGCCACCTCCGCCTTGGGCCGCTGCCAATTCTCCTGTGAGAATGCGTAAAGCGTCAGGAATTCGACGCCCAGTTCGCCGCAGCCCTCGACGCTCTGGCGCACCGCCCGTGATCCCTGCTCGTGGCCGAAGATCCGCGATAAACCGCGCTGCTTCGCCCAGCGGCCATTGCCATCGAGAATGATGGCGATGTGCCGGGGGACCGGGGGGGATGAGTCTTTCATGGTCAGACCAGAATGGTCTGGCTCCGGCGCGGACCCACGCTGACGATCCCCAGCTTTGCCCCCGTCAGCTTGCAAAGGCGTTGCAGATACCGACGCGCGGCGACCGGCAGGTCCTCGTAACGGCGCGCTTTGTCGGTGGGGACCAACCAGCCCGGCATTTCCTCGTAAACCGGTTCGCAACGGGCGAACGCCTGATGGTCGGACGGCGGCACATCCACGGTCGCGCCGTCCAGTTTGTAGGCCACGCAGATTTTGATCCGCTCCACCGTGTCCAGGCCGTCGAGGTTGGTCACCGCGAGGGAGTCGATCCCGTTGACCATCGTGGCGAAATGCGTGGCCACGGCATCAAACCAACCGCAGCGCCGGGCGCGGCCCGTGGTGGCACCGAACTCGCGGCCCATCCCGTGCAGCATGTCTGTGATGGTCTGGTTTTCGCTGGGGAACGGCCCCTCCCCCACCCGCGTGGTATAAGCCTTCATCACGCCCATCACTTCCTCCACGCGGTGCGGCGGCACGCCCGAACCGGTGCAGGCCCCCCCGGCGGTCGTGTTCGAAGAGGTGACGTAGGGGTACGTGCCATGATCCAGGTCGAGGAACGTTCCCTGGGCGCCTTCAAAGAGGATTTTCTTCCGGGCCGCCAGCGCGTTGTGCAGATAGACCACAGTGTTGATCACGAAAGGCCGAAGGGTTTCCGCCGCCTGCAAATAAGCCGTTTCCACCTGCCGGAAGCTGATCGGTTTGGTGCCAAAGGTCCCGAGGATCTGGTTGTTTTCCTTGATCCGCGCTTTCAGCTTGGCCGAAAAAACCGTGGGCTGCATCA
This sequence comes from PVC group bacterium, assembly GCA_903642295.1. Taxonomy (GTDB): domain Bacteria; phylum Verrucomicrobiota; class Verrucomicrobiia; order Chthoniobacterales; family SZAS-18; genus CAHJWO01. The sequence goes on from CAHJWO010000048.1 coordinate 18,392, forward strand.
GGTCGGACATGCGCAGCCCGGTGCGCGCGGCCTTGTCGCCGTAAGCCGGACCGATACCTCGCTTTGTGGTGCCGAGCTTCTGGCTGCCCTTTAACTGTTCGCGGCGTTCGTCGATCAGACGGTGATACGGCAGCACCAGATGCGCGCAATCGCTGATGAGCAGGTTCTTCTCGACCGGGATTCCCTGCGACCGCAATCCTTCGATTTCCTTGACCAGCGCGACGGGATCAATCACCACGCCGTTCCCGATCACGCAGACTTTCCCAGGCCGCAAAATGCCCGAAGGGATGAGGTGCAGGACGTATTTGTGCCCGCCGTGCACGATGGTGTGGCCCGCATTGTTGCCACCCTGGCTGCGGACAACGATCTGCGACGTGCCCGTCAGTACGTCGATGATTTTGCCCTTCCCTTCGTCGCCCCATTGCGCCCCCACGAGAACGATGTTGGCCATAAAACTTTACTCCAAAGAAACGCGGATGGGTTGTGAAACGGACAGGGAAGATGGTCGGTGAGCACCTTTTGGCAAGTCATTTTCTGAACGGACGCCGCAAGGAAGAGTCCAATCCGCGTGTGACCGCTTTTTCCGATGGCGGCGATGTGCTTTGTTGATCCCGAGCCCGATCCATCCCGCCCATGCCAAGCTTCAATTATCGCGCCCGTGACGCCCAAGGCCAACTCGTGCAAGGCGTCATCGAAGCAGCTGACCGGGCCGGGGCCATCGTGGCCATCGAGCAAAAGCGTTGCGTGCCGATCAAGATTGATGCCGCCGGTGCGGACCCTGGCAAGGCTGCCCCCGCTAAGGATTCGGCGGTTTCCAAAGCGAACTCCTCGACGCCATCCAAAGCGGGCGCCGCTGCCGTCAAGCGGCCGCCGACGGTCGTGGCGTCCGCCGCACCGACCGGCAACGTGCGCAACACCAGCATCTCCCACAGCCAGCGTTTGTTTTTCACCGAGCAGCTGGCTTACTTGCTCTCCGTGGGGATGACACTCGATGAGGCGCTGGGTGTCCTCGTCAAACGATTGAAGCAACCGCAGTTGCAAAAGCTCACGTCCTCCCTTCATCAATCCCTGATCGAAGGACGCAGTTTCTCCCAGGCGTTGCGAGAGTATCCCCGCAT
>CAHJWO010000049.1 GCA_903642295.1 PVC group bacterium
GCTTTGGCGAGGCGCCAAAGCGGGCACGCGAGGCGCGTGCGCTCCCCGACATCCTCCGCAAATTGGAAGACCTTGTCCACCGAACCGTTTCGATTGAAGTCGATGTGAAAGGATGGTTGCCGTTTAGATCCGAGGCATGTAACGAAGAGTCGGCGGCCGCGACGGACGCTTCGGGAAAGCGTCAGGACCTTTTGACGATAGCCGGCGGCTGATTGACCGATGCGATATTTTCTATCCTCCGACCTGACCGATGAAGCGCTTGCGACTCTGCACCGGTATGACGCCGAGGTCAGGGCGGTGCTCCCAAAAGGCTATCGGTGGAACATTCGAGCGCGGGATTGGGAACTGCTGCCAATTCTGCGCGATCCACCCAAGCCGGGCAGCGTCGTGCTCGACGTGGGGGCGTTCAACACGTTCCTGGGGGTGTGGATGGCGCGGTTCGCGTCCACCGTTTACGTGACGGATTTGTTTGCGAGCTGCCTCAAATCGAACATTCTGCGGCGGCTGGGCTTGTGGAGACGCCGACCGTTGGAAGCTCCTTTCGAGCGGTGGTATGCGGCCGTGAAAGGCGCATCACCTAACATCCGCATTCGCCAGATCGATCTGACCGCCATCGGGTTCCCCGATGCGACGTTCGATTTCATTTCCTGCGTCTCCGTGATCGAACACATCCCGGACTTTCGAAAGGCCGTGGCCGAGTTATACCGGGTGCTCAAACCGGGCGGGCGACTGCTGATCACCACCGATTGCAGTCCGCACGGCACGCCGTACCGGAACGGCGCGCAGAGTTTTTCTCCGGGCCAGTTAGAGGAGATTTTTGCCGGGCTTGCGGTTGTCTCCGAGCGTTCCGCGCCGGATTTCAGCGAGCGGAACTGGTGTTATCAAAAGGACCGGCCCGTGGTGACGGTGTTTGTTGAGTTGGCCAAGCCGGGGTGAGCGGGAACCGGTTTGAAGACGAGAGACAACGGTTGACAGCGGGAATTGGCCTGGTTAAAACGACGCTCACTATGCCTCAGCCGAAGGGAACATGCACCTATGAATAACTTGCATCTGGCCGTTCAACTATTTCTCCAGCTCGCCGTCATTCTTTTGTTCTGCCGACTGGTCGGCGCCGTGGCGGCGCGCTTCGGTCAGCCGCAGGTGGTCGCGGAAATGGTCGCGGGCGTGCTGCTCGGTCCATCGCTGTTCGGGCTGATCTGGCCGGACGCGCAGCACTGGCTTTTCCCGTGGGATAAGACGCAAAAGCTGCGCGACACGCAGAGTTACCTGTTTCCGTTGTCGCAGTTGGGCCTGGCGCTTTACATGTTCGTGGTCGGGATGGAGTTCCGCATGGACATCGTGCGGCGGCGGCTGCGCAGCTCCATCGCGGTGTCGGCGGCGGGGATGGTGGTGCCGTTCGCGCTCGGGGCGGGGCTGGCCTGGGTCCTGTTTTATCACACCGATTTATTCCCGAAACGGACCTCCCTTTTCGAGGCCATGCTGTTCCTGGGGGCATCCATGTGCATCACGGCGTTCCCGATGCTGGCGCGGATCATCAGTTTCAAGAAACTGACGGGCACCACGATGGGCACGGTGGCCCTGGGCGCGGGGGCAATCGACGACGCGACGGCGTGGTGCCTTCTGGCCGTGGTGCTGGCGAGTTTCGACCGTAACTGGCAGCAGGCGATGTACAACGTCGGCGGCGGCGTGGGTTACGTCGCGCTGACGTTGCTCGTGGTCAGGCCGTTGCTCGCCCGTGCGAAAGATCGGCTGGTGAGGGCAGGCACGCTGACCGAGGCGGGATTGGTGGTCGCACTCGCCCTGATGATGCTGGGTGCGTGGTTTACCGATCTGATCGGTTTGCACGCGGTCTTCGGCGCGTTTGTCATGGGGGCGGCGATGCCGCGCGGCGTCGTGGCGCGCGATTTGATCAGCCGCATCCAGCCGCTGACCCTCGCCGTGTTGCTGCCGCTGTTTTTCACCTACTCCGGGCTGAACACGAAAATCGCGTTGCTCAACACGGGTTTTCTGTGGTTGATCTGCGCGGCGGTGCTGGTGGCAGCCGTGGTGGGCAAGGGAGTGGCCTGCTGGCTGGCGGCGCGCGCCACGGGATTGCCCAACCGGGAGGCGCTCGGGATCGGGACGTTGATGAACGCCCGCGGTTTGATGGAGTTGATCATCATCAACATCGGCTTGCAGCGCGGGGTGATCTCGGAAGCATTGTTCGTCACGCTGGTGATCATGGCGGTGGTGACGACCTTGATGGCCTCGCCGCTGTTCGAGCGGCTGGTGGGCTCGGGCAGCAATCAGCCTCTGCCGGAAGCGGATGCGGAGGAGGCGACGGAGTTGGCGTTGTCGCGGTGAGGCAAACGTGAGGGGCGCGCTGGCGGCGCGGCTACTGCCCATCAGCCAAGCTCTGTTGCCGCCGGGGTGAGCGTAAGCGCAGATGACACCGCCGGGCGTTGTCTTCTCTCGGGTTAGCCGTTGTGCTTCCCACGGTGGAAGGTCCTTCGGCTCGTTACACTCGCTCAGGATGACAGATAAAAGAGAGGGCGAAAGGCGAACCCGAATGACTTTCGCCACAGGCGGCGCGACAAGTGTTCCCTTCTCCGTCCGCAGCGATGATCCGTACGATTGGAATGCGCGGCGCGCCGCCTGACCTGACACTTGATAAGAATAGACTTCCGGCAAAAATCGGAAACCGTCCGCAGATTTCGCAGATTTCCGCCGATGGGAGGGAGGAAAAGACCACCCAAGCGGTTCTTCTGCTGGTCATCGGCGAAAATCTGCGAAATCGGCGGACTTTTGCCGGAGGTTTACTGGCATAAACCTCGAACGGCTCAACGCGCAGTATTCGGACGTTTGTACTTCAAGGCCGGGCGGGCAGGGGCACCGGTGATCTCGCCGGAACCCTTGCCGCCGCCCCGGGCGTAGTTCACTTTGCCGGGACGTTTCTTCGGTTCGATCTTGCTGATGCCGGTGCCGTTTTTGAGTTCCATGATCTGGTCGCGCAGGAGCGCGGCCTTCTCGTACTCCAGGCTGGCGGCGGCGGCGGACATCTCGGCTTCCAGTTCTCGCAGGACCTCGCTGATGCTGAAATCGCCACCCGCCTCGCGGATGACGCTTTCTTCCTTTTGCTTGCCCTTGAGGATCATGTGCAGGCTCTCCTGCACGGCGCGGCGGACGCTCTGGGGCGTGATGCCGTGCTTCTCGTTGTACTCCATCTGACGTTTGCGACGGTAATCGCTGATTTCGATGAGCTTCCGCATACTCATCGTGATCGTATCGGCGAAGAGGATGACGTGGCCGTTGACGTGCCGCGCACCGCGTCCGGCGGTCTGGATCAGCGAGGTCTGGCTGCGCAGGTAACCTTCCTTGTCGGCGTCGAGGATGCAGACGAGGCTTACTTCCGGCAGGTCCAAGCCTTCCCGCAGGAGGTTGATGCCGACGAGGATGTCGAACTCGGCGGCGCGCAGGCCCCGCAGGATTTCCACGCGCTCGATGGTGTCGATGTCGCTGTGCAGATAGCGGACTTTCAGGCCCACGTCGCGCAGGTAATCGGTGAGGTCCTCGGCGGTGCGTTTGGTGAGCGTGGTGACGAGAATGCGCTCGCCCGCTTCGATGCGTTGGCGGCAGGCTTCGATGGTCTCGTCGATCTGGTTTTTCAACGGACGAACGGTGATTTGCGGGTCCAGCAAGCCGGTAGGACGGATGATCTGCTCGACGATGAGCGGCTGGCCGTCCACGAACACGTCGAAACTGTCGGCGATGTCGCTGTCGTGGTGGCGGTCGGCGTAGGCGGCAACCTGAGCAGCGTTGGGATCGCCATCGTGTGGACCAGCGTTGGTGCCGTTGTGGGTCGGCTGATCCTCTCTCCGCACGGCTGGGCCAGCCGTCAGGACCTCGGGGGTTTCGCCGTTGGCGACGGGCGTGGCGTGGCGGCGGATGATTTTGAGGTTCGGGCGCGGGATCGGCGGGGCTGCCTCCCGCTTGGGGACGGCGAGATACTGGCCGCGTTCCTCGGCGGCGAGGGCCGCGTCGGGGCGGTCGGCGGCGATGCCGGGCAGGCGGACGGGCGTGGTCTCGCCCGCGCCGATGTTGGCGGCGGCCTCGCGCGGGTGGGGGACGTAGGTTTTGTTGCCGACGACGCTGTTGTTGATCTCGAACTGCGCCGGGGTCGCGCTGATGTAAAGGCACTGCCGCTGGTGCGCCATGAACTCCGGGAATTTCAGTGGGCGATTATCCATCGCGCTGGGCAGGCGGAAACCATAGTCCACCAGCACGCTCTTGCGCGAGCGGTCGCCCTCGTACATGCCGCCGATCTGCGGGATGCTGGCGTGGCTTTCGTCCACGACGAGCAGGAAGTCGTCGGGGAAAAAGTCGATGAGCGTGTAGGGCGTGGAATTCGGGGGGCGTCCGCTGAGGTGGCGGGTGTAGTTTTCGATGCCCGAACAGAAACCCATCTCCTGGAGCATTTCGAGGTCGTACTCGGTGCGCATCTTGAGGCGCTGGGCTTCGAGCAGCTTGCCCTCGGTCTCGAACTGCGCGATGCGGCTGTCCAGTTCCTCGCGGATGGTGGTCTGGGCGCGGCGGAGTTTTTCGTGGGGGGTGACAAATTGCTTGGCCGGGAAGATCGTCAGTCCGGGGACGGTCTTGTCCACCTTGCCGGTGAGGGGATCAAAGAGGCTGATGCGGTCGATCTCATCGCCGAAAAATTCGATGCGGATACCGACCTCATCCTCGTTGGCGGAGCAGACTTCGATCACGTCGCCCCGGACGCGGAACTTGCCGCGCGTAAAGGCGATGTCGTTGCGCTCGTAGAGCATGTCCACGAGTTTGCTGAGGAAGGTTTCGCGGGAAAGCTGCTGGCCGACGCTGATCGGCGTGAGCATGGCGCGGTAGTCTTCCGGCGAGCCGAGGCCATAGATGCAGGACACGCTGCTGACGACGATCACGTCCTTGCGGGAAAGGAGGGCGCTGGTCGTGGAGAGGCGGAGGCGTTCGATCTCCTGATTGATCGAGCTGTCTTTTTCGATGTAGGTGTCCGTGCGCGGGATGTAGGCTTCCGGCTGGTAGTAATCGAAGTAGGAGACGAAGTATTCGACGGCGTTGTTCGGGAAGAACTGCTTGAATTCGCTATAGAGCTGCGCCGCCAGCGTCTTGTTGTGCGAGATGACGAGGGTCGGTTTGCCGAGGTTGCGGATGACGTTGGCGGCGGTAAACGTCTTGCCCGAACCGGTGACGCCCAGGAGCGTCTGGTGGCGGTTGCCGGCCCGGAGGCTTTTGGTCAGCTTGGCGATGGCCTGCGCCTGGTCACCGCGCGGCTCGTAGTCGGAGGCGAGCTGGAATTGCATGGATAGAGAACATACCATATTGGAACCTCCGGCGAAAGTCCGCTGTAGGAAGATTCAAGCTTCAAGAAATCAAGCTTCAAGGAAGGTCCAACGCGCAAGATTCAAGAAAGAGGGAAGATCTCGGGTCGCTAACGGGCAAACGAGTCCATCGCCATGAGATTGGCGTCGGGATCGAACGCGGCGCGGACGGGAATGCAAAAACCCGCGACGACATGGCTGGTGATTTGTTCGCCGTCCTTCCAGGTGCCCAGCGTTGCGTATTTCCCATCGACCAGTTGGGATTGCTCGATGGTTTGCGCGACGGGATCGACGATCCAATATTCGCGGACGCCGTGGGCGGCGTAATCCTGCTTTTTAATTCCACGGTCCCGGCCTTCCGTGCTGGGAGAAAGAACTTCCATTACCAGGTCCGGGGCGGGAAATTTCGTCCGGTCGGGCGTGATTTCGGCGGCCATTTCCGGCCCGAAAAACACGACATCCGGCTCGTAGTCATTACGGGTCAGGGTAACCAAAATTTTCTCCATCCCCACTTCGCCGAGTTTACGGCGGTGGACATAAGCGGAGAGCAGCCTGGCCAACAAGAGCATACTTGCACCATGCCGCCATTTGGCTGGTGAATGCATGACGACCTTGCCGTTGATGAACTCCATCCGTTTGGAGGGCGTCATCTCCGCATAAAAGTGCTCCCGACGGGCCTGTTCTTCGGCAAACGCATCGTTCAGAGCTTGCAGCCGGAGCGGCAAATCCGGGGATTCGAGCAACTCTTCCGGCAGCGCGTCCATGCCGGAACTTTACCCGCGGTCGTTCGGGATGGAAAGCTCCTTCCTGGGGAGAGGGCGACGCTCAGTAGGAATCCGCTTCCTTGCGCTCGGCCTGCATGGCCTTGGCGGCGGCGTTGGCTTTGTCCATCGCCTGCTTGTACTGGCTGTGCGTTGCCTGATCCATTCCGACGGCGGAAACCGGTTTGGAAGGGTCGATGGAAACGTCGGCTTGCTTGGATTGGGTGCCGAAGAACAGCATGTAGCCGAAGGCCAGTGTCACCAGCAGCATCACGATCCGAAGCATTTGCATTCGATTTGTGAAGCAGGTGACGGGCCATCCAGCAGCCAACCCGCGCGAAAATTCGTCCGGCCTTCCCGGCACGAAGGGAGAGCCAAATCGGCGCGACGTTGCGATTCCTTTGATCCAGCCCTCCCCGCACCGGCGGACCCGGGGACGGATGCTTTCCCCCTTGCCGCCCTCCTCCTATGAAACTTCGCCACCTTTCGTTCGACAGCGCCGAACTCGATTCCCTGCTCGCCGCCACGCATGGCAACCCGTTTGCCTTTCTCGGGCCTCACGTGGTCGGTGACCACTGGGAAGTACGCATCTTCGCTCCTGCCGCCCGGGAGATTGCGCTGGTCGATCCCGTCACGCCCGACCATGTGCTGGCCACGGCGGACAGGGTTCACGACGCCGGCTTCTTCGAAGCGGTGCTGCCGGCGGACTCCGACCGGCCCGACTACCGCCTGCGCGTCACGGATGGCAACGGCCATGAGTCGGTGCAGGCCGATCCTTATTCCTTCGGGCCGCTGCTGGGGGAGCTGGACCTGCACCTATTCACGGAGGGCAACCATCACCGGCTTTACGATAAACTGGGCGCGCACCTGTGCGAGATGGGCGGCGTGAAGGGTTGCACGTTCGCGGTGTGGGCGCCGAACGCCCGGCGTGTCAGTATCGTGGGCGACTTCAACCGCTGGGACGGGCGGGTCAATCCCATGCGCAAGCTGGTCTCGGGCGGCGTGTGGGAAATCTTCCTGCCCGGGGTCGAGGAAAACACGCACTACAAGTTTGAGGTGTTGGGCAACCGCGGCGGGGTCCAGCTAAAGAGCGATCCTTTCGCCTTTTACAACCAGCACGGAATCGATACCTCGTCGATGGTGTGGGACCTGAAGCGTTACGCCTGGAGCGACCACGAATGGATGGACGCCCGCCGGGGCAAGAACTGGCTGAACTCGCCGGTGAGCATTTACGAGTGCCATCTGGGCAGCTGGAAGCGCAAACCGGAGGAGGGGGGGCGCTCCCTGAGCTACCGCGAATTAGCCGACGACCTGCTCGATTATGTCATCGAGATGGGCTTCACGCACATCGAACTGATGCCCGTCGCCGAGCATCCGTTCGACGGAAGCTGGGGTTATCAGGTGACGAATTATTACGCGCCCACCAGCCGCTACGGCAACCCGGACGAGTTCCGCTATTTCGTGGACCGCTGCCATCAGCGGGGGATCGGCGTGATCCTGGATTGGGTGCCGGGTCATTTCCCCAAGGATATTCATGGCCTCGCGGAGTTCGACGGGACCGACCTCTACGAACACAGCGACCCTCGACAGGGTGAGCACGTCGATTGGGGGACGCTCATTTTCAACTACGGGCGCAACGAGGTGCGCAACTTCCTCGTCGCCAACGGGCTGTTCTGGCTCGATTACTACCACATCGACGGGCTGCGGGTCGATGCGGTGGCGTCCATGCTCTACCTCGATTACTCCCGCAAGCCGGGGGAATGGGTGCCGAATCAATACGGGGGCCGCGAGAACTTGGAGGCGGTTTACTTCCTCAAGCGGTTCAACGAGGTGGCCTACGGGGAATTCCCGGGAGTGATGACCATCGCGGAGGAATCCACGGCCTGGCCGTCGGTCAGCCGACCGACGTATCTGGGCGGATTGGGGTTCGGTTTCAAGTGGAACATGGGCTGGATGAACGACAGCCTGCGCTACATGGCGCTCGACCCCGCCTACCGCCGGTTCCACCAGGGAGAAATCACGTTCTCGCTCGTGTATGCGTTCACCGAGCACTTCATCCTCGTCCTCAGCCACGACGAGGTGGTCCACGGTAAGAAATCGCTGCTCGAAAAGATGCCGGGCGACGACTGGCAGAAGTTCGCCAACGTCCGGATGTTCCTGGCGTGGATGTGGGCGCACCCGGGCAAAAAACTGATTTTTCAAGGGATGGAATTCGGCCAGCGCGCGGAATGGAAACACGACCGGAGTCTTGACTGGCATCTGAACGACCTGCCCCTCCACGACGGCTTGCGGCGGTTGGTCCAACACCTCAATTACCTCTACAAATCGGAACCGGCCTTCCACGAACTCGACGACACCTACGAGGGTTTTGAATGGGTCGATTTCGGCGACGCGGACAACAGCGTCATCAGCTTCGTGCGGAAGTCGCGCGACGGCGGCATTTTGCTGTTCGCGGTCAACGCCACGCCGGTTCCCCGCGAGGGCTACCGGGTCGGAGCGCCGAAGGAAGGATTCTACGAGGAAATCCTGAACACCGATGCGCAGACCTACGGTGGGAGCAACCTGGGAAACAGCGGCGGGATGCGCACCGAAGCTATTCACTGGCAGGGGCGGGAGCACTCCCTCAACCTGCGCTTGCCACCGTTGAGCGTTGTCGGATTCAAACGCACGGAAGAAGACCTGGATTCACTGCCGCCGCCGGTGAAGTTCCGCCTGCCGGAAAAACAGAACCTTTGAATCGGGCCTCAAACAAAGGGGAATCGCTTTTGCGGATAAAATCGGCGTTTAAAGCGAAACACGCTTTGTATAGTAAAAATGGGGCATGTACCTCATGGAAGCCGCTCGTTTGTTGTACCAAAATGTTTCCATGAATAAAATTCTCTCAATTCATTCGTTCATTCCAAACCCATCCGCGACCAGCAAATGTCTAGGATTGTGCCTTGGTGTCACTTCCATCGCGCTTGGCTCATTGGTCACTCCACAAACCGCTCTTGCACAGGGTTATCTTGGGATGACCCCTTTCAGGACTCTCGCAAATTTTGCGATTGAACACGACCATTACAATAACGAAGAAGGATCGGATACTCCAGAGGGTAAAATTGTCGTAAATACCGATGGCTCCATTTATGTAGTTTGCCGCAATAGTGCGGACATCGGAGTTTCCAACGAAGGAGGCCGCATCATAAAAGTGGTCCCGGGCCAAGATCAGGTCAGCCTGCATGTGTTCGGTGACTCCACCGGGGGTATCGCGCCCGAGGCCGGTTTGACCGTGGGCAGCGACGGGAATTATTACGGTACGACTACCGTAGGCGGAGTCGGTCACTGTGGGACGGTATATAAGTTTACCCCAGCGGGCCAGTTCTCCGTGCTTTACTCGTTCAGCGGCATTGACGGAAATTCTCCTCAGACCGAGTTGGTGCAGGGGCCAGACGGCAACTTTTACGGTACATGTCGCACCGGAGGCACGGCGAACGAGGGCACGATTTACAAGCTCACACCCAACGGGGTGCTTACGGTAATCCATAACTTCGGCACGAATGACCCGAATGATGGAGTCGGCTCACTCGAAGGGCTGACTCTGGGCAGCGACGGCAACTTCTATGGGACAACCCCCTACGGTGGGGCTTACAATCGTGGTGTGGTGTACAAGGTGACATCCAACGGCACTTTCACCGTTCTGTATAATTTCACGAGTGCCGACTTAAGCGGATTTGCTCCTTCGAGTGCTCTCACGCAGGCCTCGGATGGGAATTTTTACGGCACCTGTACAAATGGAGGCACCTACGGGGTAATCTATCGGGTTACGCCCACAGGGCAGTACACCGTGATGCACAGTTTTAGCGGTCCGGATGGGGCTCTCCCCTACGGAGCCCCGCTCGCCGCGAACGGATACCTGTATGGAACAACATCTAATCTTGGAGCACATGAGGGAAACAGATCAGGCGACGGCACAATTTATCAATTGAGTCTCGACGGAACTTTCTTTACTCTGCATACGTTCCATGAAGGTGATGCCAGTGGTGTTACGCCCGAGTTGACGGAAGGTAGCAGTTCGCTCTCGCCGCTGGTGTTGGGCCCGGATGGCAACCTGTACGGCATAACCACCAATGGCGGGTCCGGAACGAACGGTGGTGTCGACGATGGTGCGGTACCACCATACGATGCTGGAGGCACCGTCTTCAAATATTCGTTTCTCAGTCAGATGGTTTCTTCTCAATAATGTTGCCAACGGGCCTCCGAATGCACGATGACGAGGTGTTTTCGAGGGGTGGAAGCCGGTCCGGGGAGAAGGGATTAAATCTACGCGCGATACCCCGTTCCGACCTGAGTCGGGACGGGGAACCATCGTTCAAGCAAATGTCGTCCTCTCTGTACTCGCCTTGCATTTTCGCTCCTTTTGGAAGCCATAGTCGGTTGTTACCGAATTGTTACCGCGATGTTAATTAATCAGGAGCACCGGAATATCCTTTGACGTTGCAGGGGGTAGGCGGGTATTTTTCGCACACCCGTCGGAAACACCTCTGACAACCCTCCTACATCATGCTAAAAAAGAAATTCCACTCTGCGGCCTTCACTCTGATCGAGTTGCTCGTCGTCATCACCATCATCGGCATTCTCGCCGGGATCGCCCTGCCCGTGTTCAACAGTGTGCAGGTGCGCGGCTCTCAGACGAAAGGCTTGGCGCAGGCTAAACAGATCGGTCTGGCCCTCAAACTGTTCGCCGGTGACAACGACGGCGTCTACCCGAAGGTCGGCGTGCCAACCCTGCTCGCCGCTGCCAACACGGCCAATGATTGCTTCGCGCCTTTGTTTCCGACTTATACCACGTCGGAAGCAATTTTCGGCAACAAGCTGTCCGCCTACCAGACCTCCACGCCCGACAACGTGATTGACAATCCGTACACGGGGCAGAGGCAAAATAGCCTCAAGAAGGGCGAGAACGTGTACGGTTATATGATGGGATTGAGCGATGCCTCAAATCCGGTGAGCCCCCTCGTTTTCGACGGGCCAGCCTCCCAAACCGGGACTTACACGCAAACGCAGAGCGCCAAGGGCGGTGTGTGGAGTGGCACCAAGACAATTGTCATTCATTTGGACAACAGCGGTGGCCTGGATACCCTGAGTGGCACGGGCGCGCAATGCACCGACCAAGGCTACGATCCCAATTCGCAGACTGCCGGTGCGAAAGTCAACATTCTAAACCCGAATGCGAACACCAGCTTGACGGGTTGCACCCTCCAGTTGCCGGATTGATCCGAAAGCTCTACGAGTTGATCGTTTCCGGGGCCGCGACGCTAGAGTCGCGGCCCCTTTCCTTTTGGTCGGTTGCGTCAGAACGATGGTTGGTTCCCGGAAGTTTGCTTCGAAATAGACTCGGGTTTCAACAAGTCGTTGCCGACACGGTAGTTGTCCAGTACCACCCACTCGCCATCGGCGGTCGGGGGGAGGTAGATCTGCGTGTCGTCGCCGGTGAGCGTGATCTCGCCGCGCGGTACGTGCAGCCAGACGGTCAAGGACGAGTCGGGCAGCTTCCAGATCATCTCGCGGATCATCGAATACTCCGGGAACTTCCAGACGACGGGTGCTTTCAGGCGTTCGGCGTAATCCGGCGAATTTTCCCGGTAAAAATGCTTCAGCCCGAGCGTCGGCCCGGCGAATGACCCCTCGGCCAGCGAGTAATCGCGCAACTGGGTCGGTGGGCCGAAACGCTTGATGGCTTCGGCCGCTGTGGTATCCTGCAGGGCCAGCATCCGCCACTGCTTATTCGCCGTGCTCGCAATGCGCTGGCTCTGGAACTTGAGGGTAAAGGGCAGCGTCACGGCCACGATGGCAACCGCGATATAAATCGCCATCCGGTTGTAGCGGGGCCGGGGCGCGGTGGGCAGGAGCGGGGACTTCGGAAGAGGGGTCGAGGGCGGCATGGGAAACGGTGGCAAGGAGGCGGGCGGACCGGTTGGCACGGTATTTTACACCATCCGGCGACATCTTTCCGCTGAATGCGTCGTCTGCGAGGGGCCTTTCTTTTTTGACACTCCCTGCCGACGCCCCTAACCTTCCCGCCCCTGCCTTTTAATCTCATGGACAAGCTCAAAGTGTTGGTTGCCGATCCCATCTCGCCCAGGGGGGTGGATGACCTCAAAAGCGACGGCGCGTTCGACGTGATCTTTCAGACCGGCCTCAAGGAGGACGAACTCCTGGCGATCATTCCCGATTGCGCCGCGCTGATCGTACGCTCCGAGACCAAGGTGAACCAGCGCGTGCTGGCAGCCGCCAAGGTGTTGCGCGTGGTGGGCCGGGCGGGCGTCGGAGTGGACAACGTGGACGTGGAGGCCGCCACGGCGCGAGGCGTCATCGTGATGAATACGCCGGACGGCAACACGATCTCCACCGCTGAACACGCGTTTTCTCTGCTGGTTTCCATCGCGCGGACCATCCCGCAGGCGAGCGCCTCCGTGGTGGCCGGGAAGTGGGAGCGTAAGAAATTCCAGGGCGTCGAACTCTACGGGAAGACGCTGGCCATCCTCGGCATGGGCCGCATCGGCAGCGAACTGGCGCGCCGCGCCATCGCGTTCGGGATGCGTGTGCTGGCCTACGATCCGTACATGGCCGCCAGCCGGGCGCGGGCGTTGCAGGTCGAGTTGATCGAAGGCCTGGACGACATCCTGCCGCGCGCAGACTTCATTTCCATGCATATGCCGCTGACGCCGGAAACCAAGCACATGCTCGACACTCGTCGCCTCGCGCTCTGCAAGCCGGGCGTGCGTATCGTCAACTGTGCGCGCGGCGGCCTGGTGGACGAGACGGCGCTCCTCGCCGCGCTGCAAGCCGGTCAGGTTGCCGGGGCGGCGCTGGACGTTTTCGAGACCGAGCCGCCGCCCGCCGATTTCCCGTTGCGCAACGACCCGCGTCTCGTGTTCACACCCCATTTGGGTGCCAGCACCGCCGAGGCGCAGGAAAGCGTCGGGATCGAAATCGCCGCCGCCGTGCGCGCCGCGTTGTTGGATGGAGTCATCCGCAACGCGGTCAACGCGCCGAGCCTGGACGCCAAAACGCTCGCGGTGGTGGGCCCTTATCTGGACCTGGGCGCAAAGCTGGGGCGGTTCCTGGCGCAAACGACTTCCAACCGCCGCACGGAGCTTCTGAGCATCAACTATTCGGGCAAGGTCAACGAGGCCGACACCGGCCCGGTCACCCGTGCGGTGGTCAAAGGCTTTCTCGAAGTGGCGATGGGGACGGAAAGCGTCAATACGGTCAACGCGCTGGCCCGGGCTGGTGAACGCGGCCTGAAAGTCGTCGAAACCCGCCAGAACGTGCCCGGTGATTTCACCGATTTGCTGGAAGTCAGCCTCGGCGGCAGCGGGGAAACCGTCTCGGTGGCCGGGACGTTTTTCGGTGCCAAGCCGCGCATCGTGCAGATCAACGGCCAGCACATCGAGGCGCGGCCGGAAGGCGTGCTGCTCCTGCTCGAAAACCGCGACGTGCCCGGCATGGTCGGCAAGATCGGCAGCCTGCTCGGCGAGCGCGGCGTGAATATCGCCACGATGAGCCTGAGCCGCGACGCCGAGGGCGGCAAGGCGCTGACGGTCATCAACCTCGACAGTGCGCTCGGCGACGACACCCTCGCGCACATCCGCGCCGACGCGGACATCCTCAACGCGCGGGCGGTGACGTTGTAAGACCTGTTTTTGTGGTAGGGTAGGCAGGCCAGCCTACGACCGAGTTTGCTTGCTGAATCTGGACCGCGTCGGCAAAATGCCCGGGTGCGGACAACTTTTGCTCGGAACTGGTGTTTGGTCGTCGCATGGCTCGTCGTCGGACTCACTCCATCGGCACGGGCTTGGGACAAACTCGCCGCTGCGGCGATCCGTGTCCAAGTAGCGGACGCCGCCGTCGCGAATGCACTCCCCGGCTACACCTGCTACGCCATGCGGGCAAAAGGACGCTCCCTCTGGTTTTACTACCAAGGTTCCACCCGCATCGATACCCGTTTGCCCACGTTGGAAATGCAAATCCGTTTCAACGACGGCCTGCCCTTGGCCCCGCTGGTCAACTGCTGGGTCGGGGCACGCGATACCTACGGGCCGGTCACAAACCTCGCTGGCGACGAAGCCATCGCCTTTGATCGGTCGTTGAGCGAACCTCAAGCCAATGGGGTCTGGATCCATGCTCGCGTTGGCAGCCGCTTTTTCTCCCTGCTCGATGGGGACGCCCCCTTCGCTGCGCTGATTGAGATTGCGCGCACGCTTGCCGCCTCACTCCCGACGCTGCCGATGCCGACGAGCTTCGAGTTGGATGCCGATGAGCGGGAGCAGCCGAACCCAGAGTACATCGAGCGGGACCGGGAGATGTTTGTCCGCGTCACCCCCGGCCTGCTGGCCAGTCCGCCGCAAATCGAAACACTCACGCCACGCGAATCGTTTTTTGAGGACCCGGATCTCGGTTTCGGCTACCACTTGGAAACCCGCAGTTCGGGTGGGGGATACGTCTCGATCTTTGGGACGGTATTGTGGCGGGAAGCCGCGCCTCATTTGCCACCAGCCTCTGTGGAGCCCCGCGGCGAGGCGACCCCGCAGGCCCACACGACCGAGGCTGTGCACGTCTCCACCTATCTTCCCCGTGCGCCAGCCCCACAGGAGGTTTACCATGAGTTTTATCGTCCAATTTTCGGCCCCGATGCGCCGACCGCGCGACTGCATCGCTACTGGGGCTACGACCTCGCCGCCGAACCCTTGCCCTCCGGCCTGTTTCACGCCGCCTTACCCGGCATGGCGGAGTTGGCCGAACACCCCGACCGGGCGATCATCAACTGGCTGATGACGCCCTTTTCCGGCACCTCCTACAGCCGCTTTTCCACCCGACAGGTTCTGGCATTGTTCACCCGAATGGACGCCCGGGCTTGCCTCTTCCTGTTGCGGAGTAAAAATCCGGCGACGCGGCTCATCGCCATTGAAACCTTGCGTCGCCGCGCGGCGGAATGGGAGATCGACCTCACCGCCCTTGCCCCGGATTTTGACATGATCTATCAGAGTGTGCCTGTCATTTATACCCAGAGCGGCGACGTTGTTCGGCGTAAAAATTCGCGCGCCCTGGTTGATCAGTTCGTGCTCAGTGCCGAATGAAGGGTACACAGCAGGCCCTCGCAAAACGCGCCTGCCCTGCCACCAAAGTCTCCTACGCCGCCACAACCTCTGCCGCCGCCGTGCGCAGGAGCGCTTCCGTTTCCTTCCAGCCCAGACAGGCGTCCGTCACGGACACGCCGTAGCGGATCAGATCGCGCCGGGCCGGGATCGGCTGCTTGCCGCCTTCGAGGTAGCTTTCCAACATCGCGCCGATGATCGGGCTGGACCCGCCGTTCGCGTGGGCCGCGCGGCGCTGCTCCAGGATGCTTTGCCACACCAACTCTTGCCGCGCGTGGTGCTTGCCGCTGTTGGCGTGGCTGCAATCGACCATCAGCGCGGGCGGCAGGCCCACGGCCGTCAGGCTTCGGGCGGCCTCGGCGATGCTGGGGGGATCGTAATTCGTCCGCAGCCGTCCGCCGCGCAGGACGACGTGGCTGGTCGGGTTGCCCGTCGTCTTGATGACGCTGGTGATGCCCTGCTGGTCGATGCCCAGGAAGCTGTGCGAACTGCGCGCGGCGCGCATCGCGTCGATGGCGGTCTGGCAGTCGCCGTCCGTGCCGTTCTTGAAGCCGACGGGCATTGACAGGCCGCTGGCCATCTCGCGGTGCGTCTGGCTCTCGGTGGTCCGCGCGCCGATGGCCGCCCAACTGACGAGGTCCGCGAGGTACTGTGGCACAATGGGATCGAGAAATTCCGTGGCGGGCGGCAAACCGAGTTCGGCAATCTCCAGCAAGAGTTTGCGGCCCAGCGACAGGCCGCCTTCGATGTCGTAGCTGTCGTCGAGGTGGGGATCGTTGATGAGGCCCTTCCAGCCGAGGGTGGTGCGCGGTTTCTCGAAGTACACGCGCATCAGGATTTCCAACTGGTCGCCGAGTTCTCGGCGCAGTTCGACCAGGCGGGCGGCGTAGTCCAGGGCGCCCGCCGGGTCGTGAATGGAGCACGGGCCGACGATGACCAGGAGGCGGTCATCCTGGCCACTCAGGATGTTCTCCACGGCAGTTCGCCCGGTAAACACGACGCGCGCGGCTTCCTCGCTGACGGGAAAGCGCTCCTTGAGGGTGGCAGGGGAGATGAGCCGTTGCGCGGAGATGACGCGCAGGTCGTTGAGCGAAACCATGAAAAGTGGTGGGTTAAAACAGGGACGAGGGGAAAAGAGCGCGTTGCCGTCCCCCGGATTCTGGCCTTTGTTGAACTCCGGCGCTAAGAAATCGGCGGCTTCGCGCGTTGGAATGATCAACTGGCCATGAATCGCAAACTCCCCCTCGGTACCGCCTTTCGGGCGGCTACCATCTTCACCCTGATGTCCATGAGCGTCAACACGCGCGCACAAACCCATCCGTCCGCCGCCCCGGCGGGCAGCCACGGGGAGGTCCCCGTCAAGGAGGTCGTCCTGTTTTCCAGCGGCGTCGGCTATTTCCAGCACGAGGGCAGCGTACAGGGCGACGGCCAGACCGAACTGCGTTTCAAGACCACGCAGATCAATGATATCCTCAAGAGCCTCGTCTTGCAGGATCTCGACGGCGGGCACGTCGGCGTGGTGACTTATCCCTCGCAGGACCCGTTGGCCAAAACGTTGGGTTCCTTTCAGGTGGACATCAGCGACAACCCGTCGCTCGGCGACCTGCTCAACAAGCTGCGCGGCGCGTCCGTGACACTCTCCTACGCCGGTCCGAACGGCGTGGAGAACTTCGCTGGCACGGTGCTCGGAGTGGAGAAGCGGGAAGTTCCCGGCGGGAAAGAAGGCGCGGCTGCCGTCGAGAAATCGTTTCTGAATCTCGTCACGGACCAACGCGGAATCCGCTCGCTGGAGATGGACCGGGTGGATCATCTGGAACTGAACGACCCCGGTTTGAAGGACGAACTCAACCGCGCGCTGGCTGCCGTCGCCGGGGCGCGTGATCAGGATAAAAAGCCCGTGGAAATCCACTTCAACGGCCCGGGCGAGCGCCGCGTGCGGCTGGGATACGTGGTGGAAACGCCGATCTGGCGGGCGAGCTATCGGCTGGTGCTGCCCACGATTGACCCCCACGCCGCGAAGGATGCGCCCAAGAATGCCAAGGGGATGTTGCAAGGCTGGGCGTTGGTAGAAAACCAGAGTGACAACGATTGGAAGGACGTGAAGCTGAGCCTCGTCAGTGGACGGCCCATTTCGTTCATCCAAGACCTTTATCAGCCGCTCTATGTCCCGCGCCCGACGGTGGTGCCGGAGTTGTATGCTTCGCTACGGCCACAAGAATATGAGGGAGGGCAGGGGGGCGCCGTTGGAAGAGGTGGAATGGATGAAGAGGAATCTGCTCGTGATGCACTCCAATCAGGGGCGGTGGGTGGCGTACCACTCATGAAGAAAGCGATGGAGGTTCGTAGTCGAAACGTTGCGTCCAGCGCCCCCGGCCTGCCCGCCGCCGCGCCCGCTCCCGAACCGGAGTTTAACCTCGCCCGGAGCGTCGCCCCGACCACCGAAGCTGCCAAGGTCGGCGAATTATTCCAATACGTGGTCGGCAACGTTTCGCTCGCGCGACAGCGCTCCGCGATGATCCCGATCATCAACGACCCGGTCGCCGTCGAAAAACTTTCCATCTACAACGAGAGCGTCCTGGGCAACCACCCGCTCAACGGTGCGCGCCTCAAGAACGACACCGAGGATAATAAGCACCTCTTGCAAGGTCCCGTGACCGTTTTCGACGAGGGCCGTTACGCCGGTGACGCCCGGCTGGACGACGTGCCGCCCGGGCAGACGCGCCTTTTAAGCTACGGCATCGACCTGCAAACCAACGTCATCGCCAAGGCCCTCCAGGATCAACAGGCCATCCAGTCCGGGAAAATTGTCAAAGGGGTGCTCCAACTGACGCGCAAATTTGTCTCGGCCAAGGAATACAGCACCGAGAACAAGGCCGATCACGACAAGACGGTTGTGCTCGAATACCCCGTCCGGCAGGACTGGAAACTGGCGGACACGCCCGCGCCCGTCGAAACCACCGATAAGCTGTATCGCTTCCAGATGAACGTCGCCGCAGGCAAGACGGAAAAATTCACCGTGCACGAGGAGAACGTCCAGAGCCAGAACGTCTCGCTGCTACCCACCGGCCTCCCCCAACTCCAGTGGTACAGCCAGACGGGCGAAATTTCCTTGCCGGTCCGCAACGCTTTGGCCAAAGCCGTGAATCTCAAACAATCGGTGGAGCAGACGCAAGGCGATATCCGCGACCGTGACGCGCAAGTCAGCGCGATTTCCGACGAGCAGAACCGACTCCGCGAGAACATCAAGACCGTGGACAAGACCAGCGCCTACGCAACCCGTCTGCTCAAGAAGCTCGACGACCAGGAAAGCCAGATCGAAAAGCTGCGCAACGATACGTCCGCCCTCCGGTCCAAACTGGACGAACAAACCCGCGCCCTGGCGGAGTACCTCAATGATTTGAACGTAGGCTGACCGAACCAGTCGCCGGTTCCCCCGTCCACTCCGGCAACGGGTTCCGATTCCCACAGCGTGCCACCCGAAACCCAGAGCGATACCCTTACACCGGAGTCCATTGCAATCCAGGTGCTCGAAGAGAACCTTGAGTTATCCAAGCAATACGCGAGCGGCGACATCGCGGTCCTGAGCACACTGGAGGCGAAAGCGCTCGCGCTCGCCGCCGGGCGGGTGGATGCTCAGGCCGTCAGGGATACCCTGATGCGCAAACTCGGTGCCAGCATCTAAGACTTTCGGCTTCTTCGTTTTATGAAAACCCAAGGCATTATCGGAATCGTCCTCATCGTGGTTGCCGTCTTCGTTCTCTACTTCGGCGGCTTCTCGTTCACGCACCGCGAACAGGTGGCCAAGGTGGGTCCGTTGGAAGTCAATGCCAACAAGACCGATAGCGTGGGGATTCCGGCCATTGTGGGGTGGATCTGCCTGGCGGGTGGGGTGGTGCTGGCGGCCACCGGCCTGCGGAAATAGCGAGCAGGCGCGGGCGACATGAAATCCCGTCTGTTGCTCGGCAAAGTTCTGATCGCCGCCGGATTCCTAATTTTGTTGGGTTTGGGAGTGGCGCATGTGTATGCTGCGATCCACGGAACGTTGCGCTCCTTTGACGACGGGGGCTGGCGCATCTTGCTGCCGTTTGTCGGGACGCTTTGCCTCGGTGGAGGCATCTTCTTGCTGGCTCTCAGCGGTGGCGGCCGGAAGGATGTTTG
>CAHJWO010000050.1 GCA_903642295.1 PVC group bacterium
GTCACCGTCAGCAACTGCAAAATCAGCCCGATAATCCCCGGTAGCACGTAGTCGATAAACCGCTCCTTGGGATTGTAAAGAACCTTGTTCGCTACTTCCCAGGGTGTCACCGATGCGGTGAATTTCTTCCGCACCTCGACGGGCAGCTTCTTCGCCAGGTCGAACACCTCGTCCGGCAGGTTGTCGATGAGCAATTGCCGCTCTTTGAGTTGAAAATTGCCGAGGCTTTCCTGCACGCGTCCTTCCAGGTCGGTGGCGGTGTTGGTATCGCTGCCGTCCACGTAAAACTTCAGCGGCATCGGCTCGCTGGTGTCCAGACTGGCCCCCCAGCCCGGCGGGATGACCAGCGATGCCAGCACGCCATGACCGAGCAGGTCGGGGTCTTTTCCCGCGTTGGCCAGGGTAACTACCTGCCATTTGAACGCCTTGTTTTCCCTGGCGGCTTCGATGAAGCGCCCGCTGCGCTCGCTGCCGTCGGCATCCTGGATCAGCGCCGGAGTATCCGTGCGGTCGGGCACCTCGAAGGCATAACCAAAAATCAACGTGAAGACCGGCGGCAGCACCAATAACAGCACCAGGATGCGCTTGTCCCGGTAGATATGCAGAAACTCCTTGTACGCCACGCTGGCGATGGTTTGCAGATCGTAACGGTGAGTCATGGCACGCAAAAACGATCAGGCCGCCGGTGCCGACGCGGGCGCGGGCGGGTTGAGCAGCGCGTGGTAACCCTGCGAATACGCGGTGAACACATCCTCCATGTCGGGCTCGACCCACCGGTGACCGAGCCATTGTAAATCCGGGAATGGCCACCGCTCGCGCCAACCCGCCACCAGCGCCTCGCCGTCCGCCGCGTACACGCGCAGGCTCCCGCTGCGTAATGACACGCCCAAAACCCCCGGCGACTCCCGCAGCCGCCGCAGCGCGGGCATGGTCGGCTCCACGTCCAATTCCAGCAGCCGGGCCTTGAAGGATTCCTTCAATTCGCGTGGCGGCGCCTGCGCCAGCAGCCGCCCGTGCTGGAGAAAGCCGACCTCCGTGCAGCGTTCCGCCTCGTCCATGTAGTGCGTGGTGACGAAAATGGTCATCCCCTCGTGGCTCAAATCATAGAGGAGGTTCCACATTTGCTGGCGGTGGACCGGGTCCAGCCCGCTGGTCGGCTCGTCGAGAAACAGCAGCGGCGGCGCGTGGACCAGCGCGCAGCCCAGCGCCAGCAGTTGTTTCATGCCGCCCGAAAGGCTGCCCGCCAGTTCGTTGCGCTTGGGCACGAGGTCGGTCTGTTGGAGCAGCCGCTCGACGCGCGGCCCCAGCAACGCGCCGGAGACATGATAAGCGCCGCCGAAAAAGCGCAGGTTTTCCAGCACGGTCAGGTCCGGGTACAGGCTGAACTTTTGCGCCATGTAACCGAACCGCGCCCGCACGAACTGGCGGTCGCGCCATACGTCCCGGCCGTCGATGGTGGCGTGGCCGGAGGTGGGGCAGGTCAGACCGCAAAGCATCCGCATGGTGGTGGTTTTGCCCGCGCCGTTCGCGCCGAGGAAACCGAAGATCTCGCCCTTGGGGATGGCAAAGGAGAGAGCTTCCACGGCCTTGACGTGGCCGTAGCTCTTTCCCAATCGGTCGAGAACGATGATCGGCGGTGCATCCATGCGGAGGGAAAACTTTGCGCGGATGCCGCCTCATTTGCAACTGCTTCCGCCGGGGAGGTCGGATGACCATTTTGACACGACCGGCGAACGTGGTGAATGGTTTCTCCTCCGTCCACCGCCAAACCTGCCTCCCGTGCCGCGCGCTTTTCTCATCCTGTTTCTCGTCCTCACCGCTGCGCTCTGCGCTCAGGCAGCGGACCCGCTCGCCGAACTCGGCGCATTTTCCGTGTTCCAGAACGCGAATCTGGATAAGCTCAAAAGCGAGGTCACCACCGCGCGTGGACCCGCCATGACGGATGGCCGGCACCTCTCCGTCCAGAGTTGCTACGTCGTGCCCGTGCCTCCCGCCAAAGCGTTGGAAGCCTTGCAGCAATGGGACGCCTCGCGCCACCGCGAACTCAAGATTTACGTCCACGGCGATCTGCCGGGCTCTCCCACGCCCGCCAGTTTTTCCAAACTAGGTTCCGCCCCGGACAACGCCGCCGTGGCTACTCTCGCGGAGAAAACGCAAAAAGGCAGCCATGATTTGCAGATCAGCAACGGCGAAAAACCGCTGCTGCCCGCCGGCCCCGGAGGCAAGGGACCGCTGCCTGATCCGGTGCAATCCTTCTGGTCAAACGTCCTGTCCGGCCGCGCCCAGAATTTCGTCGCCAACGGTGCCGCCCGCCAGCCGGGATACGAGTTCACCGGCCAGGAGGTGAAATCCGGCGACGAACTCGCCAGCCTCCTGCGGCAGCAAGACAAAATCCGCAAGCAATTCGCGGGCTTCCTCGGGGATAACGGCGTCTCGGGCGGACGCGGCTCGCTCAAGAAAGACCTGTATTTCGAATTGATCGACGTGGACGACGAAGGTGTGTTGACGCTCGGCTCTTTCTCCAGCAAAGCCGTCGGGAGCGGTTTTCAGGCGGCAGACGTGACCTACTATGCCAGCGGCGGTTACTACGCGGGCCTCACGCTCTACCAGATGTGGCCGGTGGAAGTGGGCGGCCAGGCGTCCACGTTGGTGTGGCGCGGCGACATGATTTCCGCCGCCTCGCTCGCCACGTTGCACGGCATGGAAAAGCTGGCCAGCGAATCGGCCATGATGAAGGACATTTCCAAGGCCGTTCGTCTGCTAAAGGGCGACATGGCCACGGGACGTTGATCCCGTCGTCAGGTGGTCGTAAAACAAGGTCCTGACGGCTATCCCAGCCGCTCCCGTGGGGGCCGTAGGCCCTCCGTGCGGCCCTGGCCTATCGGCCTCGCAGTCTGCTCGCGACCGCCTCGGGCGGCATCCCGATTCCGCCCCCGTCGTCCACCTCACCCTTTTTCGCTTCTTCGAACCTTTACTTTCCCGCTACTCTCTTTCTCTCTGCCCATCTTTTTCGCCGTCCATGAGATTTCCCGTCCGCCTCCGATTCATCCTCGCCGCTGGCCTTTCCCTGCTTGCCCCCCTCGCGCTGCTCCGCGCCGGGTTGGACGACAAAAACCCCGGTGTACCCACGACTGACTCTCCCGGGCCTGCCATTCCTGCTCACTTTGACCTTCCCAGCGAGTTCGACGTATCCGAATCGTACGTCGGCAGCGCGGATGTCCGCCGCGACAGCCGCAGCCATTCCCTCGACGAGGAGAACTCCGAAGTCCGCTTCGTCCTCACGCCGCGCATCTCCACCGGCTACCTGCGCCTCGGTGTGGAATGGGAACGCTACTCCTTCGGCTTCCCGGAAAACGCCCCGTTGCCCAACACGCTGCAAAATATCAACCTCGTCCTCGGCCTCGACGCCAAATTCTCCGATTCCATTCTTTTCCGCCTTGAAGCGCAACCGGGCCTTTACGGCACGTTTTTCAACCACATCACGAGCGGCGATTTCAACGTGCCTATCGTCCTCGGGGGTACCTATCTCTACAGCCCTGACCTCCAGATCATCGCCGGTGCGGTGGTCGATGTGAACAGCAAATATCCGGTGTTCCCCGGCCTGGGCGTGCGCTGGAAACTCGCATCCAAGCTCGTGCTCGACGCCGTGTTGCCCACCCCGCGGTTGGAATATGAACTCACCAAGGCTACTACCCTCTACGCCGGGGCGGAACTCAAGGAAGGCAACTTCCGCACGGACCGCCATTTTGGCGACAATCACCGTGACCCGAGCCTGAATCACGCCGTGGTGACATTCAGCGAAGTCCGCGTCGGGGTCGGTCTGACGCAGCGGCTTTCCAACTCCCTGACGCTGTCTGCCGAGGGCGGCTGCCAGCCCTATCGTGAGTTTGATTTCTACCGCGCGGACGCGCGCTATCGCAGCGATGGCGTCGCGCCCTACGGACAAATCTCCCTGCACGGTGCATTCTAATCCATATTTGGTTAAGGCCGCGTCGTTGTCTGTTCCAATATCTTCACGAAGTCTGTCATCACCCGGTCGAAGGCGAACCGTTCCCCAAACCGTTGCCCGGCCTCTCCGGTCCTCCGCAGCGCAGCCGGTTCCTCTCTCGCCGCATCGTCTAACATCGCCGCCAGTTCCTCCGGCTTTTCCGGCGCAACCCTTCGCCCGAACCCTCCCTCCTCCAGGGCCAACGCCAGTTCGCTGTCCGCGTCGGCGACGGCCAGCACCGGCTTGGCAAAGGCGAGCGCGCTGAGCAATTTACTCGGGAAGAAAAATTGACCCGTCCCTGATTGTTGCGTGATGACGCACAGGTCCGCATCGACCATCATCTCGCGGTAAGCCTCGTCTCCCTGCAACGGCAACAAAGTCAGATTCGGCAGTGCCCGCTGCTCGATCCGCTCCTGCAAACGCGCGCGCGCCGCGCCTTCGCCGCAGATGACGATCCGCACGCGCCGCTCGCGCACCTTTGCCGCCGCTTCGACCAGCACATCCAGGCCCTGCTTCATGCCCAGGTTGCCGGAATACACCGCCAGGAAATCGTCCGGCGCAAATCCCTGCCGCTTTCTCCATTGTCCTATGTTGGGTAACTCCGACAGCTTTGTCATCCGCGCGCCGTTCGGAAAATAAACGCGTTTCTCCTCCGGCACCCCCTTGGCCATAAACGCGCGCAGCATCCCCTGGCTGATGCCCGATACGCGCGCCGCTTTCGCATACGCGAAAGCCTCCAACCGATAGAGCAGCTTTGTAAATTGTCCCACCTTCAACATCCCCAATCCCACCGCCGCGTCCGGCTGTAAATCTTGTACATGAAAGACGAACGCCGCGCCGCGCAGCCCTCCCAACAGCCACGCCGCTGCCCCCAACAGCAGTGGCGGAGACACCACCACCATCACCTCAACCCTCGGAAGGGTCATGCCGCGCAGAAACGACATCAGCACGAAAGTGCCCTCGTGCAGAATACGTTTCAGTGCCGATACGCGAGCGGGTACATAATGCCAGCACCGGTGAACGGGCACCCCCCGCACGTTGTCCGTCCGATAAAGCTTCCCCGCATCTTCCGGCAACTTTCGCCACTCCGGGTAATAAGCAAAACTCGTCAACATGCGTGGTTCGTGCCCGGCGTTACGCAGGTGTTCGCACAACGCCACGTTGTACGGTGCGATCCCCGTCGCTTCCGGCGCGTAATTGATTCCCCAGACCAGAACTTTCATCGGCTTCAAAAACCGCGAATCAAACTCCACCTTCCTCTGCCGTCATCCTTCCTCTTTTCACCTCGCTACCGCGCGAGACCGCGGCTTGATGACCCGGCACGGATTCCCTGCCGCCAACACGTCCGGCGGCACGTCCCGCGTCACCACCGACGCCGCCCCGACAATCGCGCGCGCCCCGACGCTCATTCCCGGCATCACGAACACCCGCGCGGACACGAACGCGTCCTCGCCCACCCGGATCGGCGCGCTTTGCAGCGGCAAGTGTGGATCGTCGAAGTCATGCGTGCCCGTGCAAAGGTAAGTCTCCTGGGCCACGATGGCCCGCGCGCCGATTTCGATCTCGGCCATGTTGTACAGATTGGCCCGGTCGCCCACCGTCGCGCGGTCGTGCAGCACCAGATTCCACGGGATGTGGATGCGCGTGCGCTGATGCACGAACGGCTTTCCGTCGATCTTCGCGCCGAACCACCGCAGCACCAGCAACCTCCAGGGGTTCAGCGGCTTCGGCGTCCATTCGCATAGCAGTGCCCACGCATAAGCCCAAATTTGCATCCGTACCTTCATACCGAAGGTCCACGGCGAACTGTACGCGCTATCCTGGCGGTGAGTGGTCAGCGGAACGGGCATGGACAATCCTTATCGTTTGGTGGACGAATCCGCCACCCCGAAACCACGCAACCGTTCCACCAGCCCGGCCGTGGCGCGGTCGATCTGGTAGCGTTCCACGAAAGACCACCGCGCCCGTTCACCCATGACCGCTTGCTCGCTTTCCCTCAACGCGAACCAACGCCGCAGTAATTCTGCGGTTCCCCCCGCCGTGTCCTCCGCGGCCAGACCCGCCCCGTCTGCTTCGATTTCGCGCCAGATGTTCACTTTGTCCGAGAGCAGCACGGGCGTGCCGCAAGCCAGCGCCTCGACCACCGCCAGCCCGAAGTTTTCCTGGTGCGACGGCAGCACGAAAACCTCCGCTGCCCGCAGCGCCCCCCACTTTAGAGCGCCGGTCAGCATCCCCGGCCAGAAAAATCCCGGCTTGCCTTCCGTCTCCTCGCGCAGGCTCCGCGAGAACGCCGGGTCCACTTCGTCGTCCGGCCCGGCCATTACCAGCACGGCATCCTCCGGTCTCCCGGTCATCTCCGCGAACGCACGCACCAACAAATCGCATCCCTTCTTCACTACCAAACGCCCCAGGAACAACACGATCCTCTTCCCACGCAGTTCAGGATACCGCTCCAAAAAAACCGCCTTTTGCCTCTCTGATTCGCCCGGCGGTTCCTCGATCCCCAGCGCGTTCACCGCCTCGTTGACCCGGTACAGCCAGAACGACTCCCGTGCCAGCCGCCGCTCCTCCTCGCAGGTAAAAAATACCGCTCGGGCGGATCGCAGCACCCGGTACTCCGCCCAGGGCCAATACAACCACTTCTTCAGGTGCTTCTTGGGGTAAGTCCGCTTGAACCAAGGGTCCAGCATCCCGTGCGCGAACACGAACCGCGGTCCCCGCGCACCTCGCCACGCGCGCCACGTGGCAAACCCATGGTACTGCCACAATCCGTGCGACAACACGCAGTCAAAGTCATCTCTCCTTGCCCGCAGCCACTTTTCCAACCCGGATGCGTACTGGTACACCCCGGCCTTCCCCGGCCCGAGTGGATGCACCGCAAACGGCAGCGTCTCCAGCCCGCTCAACCCCGGCGCGTCCGTCGTCACGACCTCGGTGTGGTGACCCGCGCGAACCAGCGCCGTGCCGATCTGCCGAATCGTCTCCGCTACCCCACCTGCCCGTGGGTCCAAAGTCGCGCTAACTTGCAGGATCCTCATGTTAATCCACCCATCCTTCCCGCCGTTGGAAGTACCGCATCTCCCCGGTGGGCAGTGTCCGCAATGCCTTCGCAGGCACCCCGCCGTACAGCGTCCCCGTCTCCGTGAACGCCTTGTTCAGCAATGACATCGCCCCCAGCACGCTGCGGTCCGGCAAGACCGACCCGCCCAACAGCACGCAATTCGTCCCCACAAAACAGTATTCTCCGATCCTCACCGGGGCCGCCGCCTGCCGCGATTCCGCCAGGTCGATGCTGTGTGTTAAAATCTGCGACCGGAATCCCGCGAACGTCGAGAACGCCCCGATGCTCACGGTCGCCGTGCAGTCAATCAAATGCCGGTTCGTTACCGAGGCATGTCGTCCCAGCCGCAACTCCGGACGCCGCTCCGGCTGATGCTTGAAATACCGGTCCGATCCCGGCGGCAACCCGGTCACCCAGTTCAGGTTTCCCAGGTAAGCGCCCTCCTCCATCTCAATCAGCGCCAGTCCCTTGCAGACGGTCCCGCTGCCGATGCGCGCACCGGCCTCCATGACCAGCCGTCCCGGCTGGACCCACGAACGCCCGATCCGCGCGGTCGGGTGAATCTCATACCCAAAAAAGGAACACAAACACCACCGCCGCCACGGCCAGGGCAGGAACAGGCTCACGGCCATCAGGAATGTCTTCATCCCCGCGCCCCCGCTGCTTCCACTTGCCGCCCGGCCGGCACTCCCCGCAATGCATCGTACAATCGGCAATATTTTTCAATCATTACGTCCGCCTGGAACCTCTCTGCATTGCACGCCCCTTTTTCCCTCCAGGCTTCGCGCGCGGCCTCGTTTTCAATCAGTCGCAATATCTCCCCGGCGAACGCTTCCTCGTCCTCGAAATGCCGCACGAACGCGCTCGTTTCCACCACCTCCGGCAGCGAACCCGCGTCGCTGCACAGCACGGGGCAGCCGCACGCCTGCGCCTCCACTGCTGGCCACCCGAACCCCTCGAACTTCGACGGGAACAGCAGGCACGCCGCCCGGTTGTATAGCGCTTCCAGCACGGCGTCTGTCGGCTTGACCCACTCCGTCACGCGGTCGGCGATGCCCAGTTTCGCCGCCAGCGCCCGTTCTTCCGGCGTCAGCCCGTCCCCGGCGAAAACCAGCCGCCCCCCCGGCCAACGGCTCTTCACCCGCGCAAAAATTCGCATCGCGCCGTCCCGATTTTTTCGGCTCAAGTTGGAACCCACGTTCAGCACGAACGGCGCATCGGGGTCGAATCCCTCCACGCCTGCTGCCACCAGCCGCCCCCGCGCTTCTCCTTGATCCACGCGCCCATACGGTCCATTCAGCCCGAGCAACACCAACGCCGTATATACCGACCCTCCACCGGGCTGCCGGATCAAACGTTCCACGTCGCGCTGCGTGGCGCTGGAATCGCACGCGATCACGTCCGCCTGGCCCAGAGACCGTGTGATCCAACGCTGCAACACCTTGCCCATCCGGGTGACCCGGCAATCCGTGTCTTCTCCCAACGCCGCGCGCACGGCCCCCAGATCGTGGCAGGTGACCACGACCGGATGCCCCGCGCTGCGCGCCGCCGGTGCATACACCGCGTTGGAATGGTCCGCGATGTGGACGACGCTGCCCGCGCCCAAGGTGCGGACACGGCGCCGCAGCATCCACGGAAAAAGCAGGAACTTGTCCAGGTATGCCAGCCACCGGCCCGCGCCCGTCATTCCTTGCCTCCGTCGCCCAAACCATCGGCCCGGCACCACGATCTCCGCCGCCACCCCGCGTGCGCGCAAACCGACGAGCAGCATCCGCGCGAACCGCAACATGCTCTCCTGCCCATCGGCGAGATAGTTGCCGACGATCAGCACTTCTGTTCTACCCGTATCAGGGTTCCCCACGTTCCTCCTTCTTCCCGTGCAGCCGGGCGGCGTACGCGGACCGCCCCCGGGCGGCGACCGGCTCTGTCAACGACTCCATCGCTTTCCGGGCCGCCGGGATTGGCACCATCCCGCTCCCCGGCGCCCTTTTGCCGCCGCGACCCCCTTTCGCGATTACCGCTTGCTCCGTTTCATCTCGTGCCTCGGTCGGTCCCGCTTCCTCCGCTGCCCGGCACGCCGCCAGGCAAAGCCCCCCTGCGATGGTCGCATACCCCAATTCCGTTGCCTGGCTGAACTGCCCCAATATCACGTCGTTGAAGCAGCCACTGAATATTAGAAAAGGCAGCGTCGCGGCATGGAGCCGTAACGCCCGCACGGCCTGCGTCCCCAGGTAAATGGTGATGCACAGCCGTAACATCAGGTAGGCCAACCCGACCACCGGTCCGTTCTCGAAGATCACGCGGCCGCCCTCGCCCTCCGCATACATGAACTTGCGCTTACCCAGCAGCATTCCGGCGGCCACGTTCGTGCCCATCCCCAGGCCCACGCCGCCCCATTCCGCGCGGTCCATTATGAGGAACGGTTGGAGATATCCATCC
Source organism: PVC group bacterium (assembly GCA_903642295.1). Classification (GTDB taxonomy): domain Bacteria; phylum Verrucomicrobiota; class Verrucomicrobiia; order Chthoniobacterales; family SZAS-18; genus CAHJWO01. The sequence continues at coordinate 9,489 of CAHJWO010000050.1, forward strand.
AGGTATCGCCCGACAAACCCGCGTTGCTCGACGTTGTTGCTCCCGAAACGGCTGGAAAAGATGTCGATGCCCTTGCGCAGCACCGCAAACGATCCTGCCAGCATGATGATCAGCGTCAGCAGAACCACCAGTTTGATCGAAGCGGCCCGATACTGCCTTTGCACGATGCACACGAAGACGATCCCCGCCAGGATGATCGCAATGATTCCCGCCGCCGTCCGGCTGCCCGACAGCATGACCAGGATCAGGATTGCCGGGATGGCCGCCAACCACAACAACCGCGGATACACCCGTTTTTCGAGCAGATGATGGAGAAAAAATGCCGCCGTGATGGCCGAGAAGCCGGTCAATCCGTTCGTGTACGAAAAGGTGCCCGAAGGCCGGATGTGTCCGAACGCCGATTCGAGCATCTGGGTGCCCTCGCCCGCGCCCCGGTTCCAGTACGATCCCCCGCCGCTGCTGAACTGGACCAACACCAGCCCCGCCATGCCCACGGCGGCGACAAGCCACGCTTTCCCCAGCAGTCGCAGGTCCTGGCGTCGCAGGACGTTGGGCAGCAGAAAAATGAGCGGCAGGTGCAGATAGTCCGCGCGCAGGCCGTACATCGTCACGAGCAGCGGCGTTTCCGTCGCGGCAAAGGAAACAAAGGTCGCCAGTGCCCCGAGCCCGGCAATCCAGGCGATGAACCAACGCCAGGGAAACACGCCTTTCGCGTAAGCCAGCGCGTACATTCCCAGCAGCACCGGGTCGCGCACGACGAGCAGCGGGTTGGCCAGGCTGGGAAAGATCCATTTGCGTAACGCGCCTTCGCCGATCCACAGCGCGATGTACAAAAAGACGACGCCGCGCAGCAACCGCAGGTTTGGCGGCGGCTGGCTCGGGATGCTCGGTGTGGTTGCCGTGGTTAAAACAGGCGGCATGTCGCTCCTTGGTAATTTCGGATCATCGTCTGTCAAAGCACGCCGGATGCCGCGCGCTCCCTTGCAGTGCTCACCTTATCGCCTTACCCCGCCCGCCCGCCACCGAACAGATTATACTTGCAGATGGCGTAGATGGCCCGGAATCCGTCCCGCCAGTGGATTTTCTTCCCTTCGGCATAGGTTCGCCCGTGATACGAAATCCCCACTTCATAAAACACCGCGCCGCGCCGCGCGAGTTTGGCCGTGATCTCCGGTTCAAAGCCGAACCGATCCTCCTCGATCACGATGCGCTGGACCATCTCCCGGCGGAACATCTTGAACCCGCTCTCCATGTCCGTCAGGTTCAGGTTGGTCAGCATGTTGGAGAGCAGCGTCAGGAACCGGTTGCCGACCATGTGCCAGAAGTAAACGACCCGGTGCGCCTGCCCGCCCGCAAAGCGCGACCCGTACACCACGTCCGCCTTACCGCTCACGAAGGGGGCCATCAAGAGCGGATATTCGTCGGGATCATACTCCCGGTCGGCATCCTGAATGACGACCAGTTCGCCCTCGGCCGCCGCGAACCCCGTGCGTAGCGCCGCCCCCTTGCCCTGATTGCGCTCGTGCAGCAACACGGTGTCCGCCAGCCCCCGCAGTTCCCCCTGCAACAACTCGCGGGTGCCGTCGGTCGAACAGTCGTCGATGACGATGATTTGCAAATCCTTCACCGGACACGCCCGCACCGCGGCCAGCACGGCGGCGATGGTCGTCCGCTCGTTGTAACAGGGAACCAAAACGCTGAGCTTCATCTCAAGAATGCCTGTCGGGCTACGAGTACACCCAAAACCCGTGCACGCCATAAGGCACGGACAGGCTGCCCACCACGAAGAGCGGCCAGAACCAAACGTCCCGTTCCCTGGCGATCAACAGGTAAAAACAAAGCGTCATCGGCAGCAGCACACGCGCGGCCGCGAAGGTCGATCCCCACACGGCGGGTCCGAGGATGCAACAGAGCGCCGCATAGCAAATGCCGGTGCGCCAGATGGCGGAATCCACGTCCCGGCGAAGCACGAAATACAGGGCCTGTCCGGTCAGCGCCGTGAGGGTCAGCAGCTCGTGGACGGACTCGTCCAGATACAGCCACCCAAACGGCCCCGTCCTGGCGGCTTCTCCCAGACCGTTATCCGCAAAAGCCTTGATGCCCGAGGCAAAGCGGGCCGCTATCGCTTGCAGAGGAAATGCGAAATTGCCGCTGCCGGTGGTGCCTTGCAGCCCGTCAAACCGGTGTCGGATATAGAGCATCCAGAGGGCGAACGGCACGACGGCCAGCGCGAGCAACCCCAGTTCCCGCTTCCAACGGGTGTCGGCGAGCGGCCGCCGCAGGTTCAGGCAGCCGAGGGCCGCGACCAGGCTCGTCTCCCGGGTGAGCACCGCCGCCGCGAACGCGGCGTGCCTCCCCCAACGCCCGACCGCCAGGCCCACGAAGATCAGCGCGGCGGCGGGCAGATCGACCATCGCGTGTTCCATGCTGGTCACACTTCCGAAACTGACGAGGCCCACGGCGAAGCAGAGCACCTGTTTGCCGGTCCAGGGCCGATACAGCGACACCAACGCGCCCAACAAAACAAACCAGAAGAGCAGGTTCGATAGGGCGTAGGCCTGGATGACCCGCGCGGGCCTGCTCCACCCGAGAGCATACGAAATCGCCGGCAACCCGATGCGGCGGGCCCGGTAAGCCGGAGTATCCAGTGCCCGATCAAAAGCGGGGTCTTGCACGGAAGGATCAATCGCCATTTGGGCGTAGAACTCGCCGTCGTTCCCGCTCCCTTCCATCACGTAATGGGTATGGTGTTGCAACCGGGGCAGGGTATGGGCCGAGAAAACCGAGCCAAAGTCGATCAGCTTGGTCCATCCGAAATGCGGGTCATAGATTCGCACGTAGGTCCCGAGGACGAACAGGCTCAAAAAGAGAGCTGTGCCAAACAGCCACAGAGGCCTCGAACGCGAGACCAATTCGACCGGAACCGCCCGGGGCGGCGGGTCATTACGTTTGGGAGAAATTTTCTTGGTCACAGTTTCCAGTGATAAAGAGCCAGCACATCCTAAAAAATCTCTGTCATCCTGAGCGAGACCTTCGCGGTTTCCGCGTCCAGCTTGTCCGCGTAGCACATCCTAAAAAATCTCTGTCATCCTGAGCGAGTGTAACGAGCCGAAGGACCTTCCACCGTTGCATTTAGCCCAACGGTCTCTCGAAGAAAATGGCACCAATCTCTCCCGAACCACCCGCCGCTCTGTCAATTCTCATCAAATCACCCGGTACAAGATCCTCCCGCATTGCGGACACTGCGCCAGTTTCTCCCCGCGCACATCCGCCGCCGTTTGGGTGGGCACCTTCATGTGGCACCCGCCGCAGATCTCGTGTTCCAGCGGCACCACGGCGGCATCCCCCTTCTTCACGAACAATCGCTGGTAAAGCTCGACCAGTTCCGGCTCGATCCCCGCCGCCTGTTTGACCCGATCCGCCTGTAAATCTTCCACTCTGCCCTGCACCGCGCCCGCCCCGGACTCCAGTCGGCTGAGCTGGTCGCGGATCGTCGCTTCGGTCTTGGCAAAATCCTTCTCCGCCGCCGCCGCCACCCCTTGAAGTTGCTCCGCCTGTTCCATCAACTCCAGTTCGTGGTCCTCCAGCCCTTGGATCTCCGTCTCGAAATGCTTGATCTCGTTGTTGAACGCCTGGAACTCTTCGTTCTTGCGGGTCTGCTGCTGCTGGGTTTTGAAGCGAGCGATGGAACCCCGCTTCCCCTCCACTTCCAACTGTAGCTTGCGCTTTTCGACCTCGTTCTCTTTGACCCGCTGCTTGGCGTGATCGAGCACCACCCGCGCCGACGCCAGCTTATCTTCCAGCGTCTTCTTTTCCCGGGGCAAATTCTTCTGCTGGGCTTGCAGCGCCTTGATCTTCTGGTCACGATCCTGCAGGACGAGCAAAGCTTCGAGGTCTTGGCGCATGGTGACATGATTTAAAAGGCCACGCCTCGCCACGTCAACCGATTGCTGTCTGCCCTCACCAAACGCTACATTGAGGCTAGACCGGTTGGGAGCCAGCGGCAGCGGCCGGGATTTCCCTTCTTTTCACCGTGGAAACCGGCGTAATCTGCCGCCCGCCGCCCCATGCGCACGCTAATCTTGCCCGCCTTCTTCGTGCTGCTTCTTCCGTGGTCGGCGCGAGCGTTGACGCGCAATTCCTTCGATGAAACTCCCGCGCCGGACGAACCGGCGGCGCGCGTGATCGTCACCGGCGAGTCTGTTCCCGCGGAGTACAGCACCCCGACGGCCCCGACCGCAACGAAGCTCGACCTGCCCCTGCGTGACGTGCCGCAAACGATGGAAGTCGTGCCCCGGGCACTGCTCGAAGACCGTGCGGTTCTGCGCGTGGCCGAAGCCGCCGACAACGTGCCTGGCGTCACCGCGACGGCCCGTAACGGGGGCAGCGACACGCCGTATTTCATCCTGCGGGGCTTCGGTGGCTCGTTCGGCACAACCCTGCGCGACGGCTTCCGCGAGTTCTCCGGCTACCTGCCCGGCGGCTACGATCCGCAGGGATTGGCACGCGTCGAGTTTTTCAAGGGGCCGTCGAGCATCCTCTACGGCAGCGCGAGCAGCCCGGGCGGGACGGTCAACCTCGTCTCCAAAGCCGCCGCCGACACGGCCGAAGGCGAACTGGCCGTCACTATCGGCTCTTTCGAGCTTTACCGCACGACGCTCGACGTGGGCGGACCCCTCCTCGCTGCCCGGACCGCCGACACACCGCCGACGCTCGGCTACCGGCTCAACGTGGCCTACGAGAACGCCGGTTCCTACCGCGACGACATCCGCAACCAGACGGTCTTCGCCGCCCCGTCCCTGACTTGGCGGCCCACCTCGCACGACGCCCTGACGATCCTCGCCCTCTACGGCCATCTTTACGGCGATTTCGATCCTGGGTTCACTCCCGTCAAAGCCCTCTTGAATTTGCCGGTTTCCCGCAACCTGGGCCTGCCCGGCTACGACCGCGAAAACGCCGACAGCGCGACGGTCACGACCGAGTTCATCCACCGGTTTGACGCGGCAGACCGCTGGCAGTGGCGCACGGCGTTCAACACCAAACAGGCCCGTGCCAACGAGCATCAGGAATACGGCGATTTCCTGACCGGGCAATTCCTCAGCCCGGACGGACGCCAGCTCAACCAGTTCGCGTTCCAAGGCCCGCAGTTCGAGCACGACTACGCGTTGCAAAACGAACTCACCGGCCATTTCGACACTGGCCCGCTGAAGCACCACGCCCTCCTCGGCGTGGAACTGAGCCGTTTTCAGTACGGCGAGCGCGACAGCTTCGCCCCGGTCGAGCCGGTCAACATTTACGATCCCCAGCCGCGCCCCGGCCCGGACCCGGCCAGCTTCCAGCCGATCCTTTTCCAAACGGCCACCGCGCCGGGCGTGGGATTTTACTACCAGGATTTGGTGGAACTGCTGCCCAACCTGAAACTGCTCCACGGCGGCCGCTTCGACTGGGTGCAGACGCGGTTTGATTCCACGTTCCCCGGCGACGCCTCGCCGGACGTGGTCCACACCGATTTCGCCTACTCGCCCCGGGTCGGGCTGGTGTACCAACCCTTCCAGCCGACCAGCCTCTACTTCAACTGGTCCAACTCGTTCGGACCGCAATTCTTCTCACCGGTTTCGGGCGGACGCCGTATTCCGCCCGAAACCGGCGAGCAATACGAACTCGGCGCGCGGCAGGAGCTTTTCTCCGGCCACCTGCGCGCGGAGGCGGCGATCTACCAGATCACGAAGGAAAATGTCCTCAATCCCGATCCCGCCAACCCGTTTGTGAGCATTCCCTCGGGTGAACAGCGCAGCCGGGGGGTGGAACTCAACCTCGTCGGCTCGCCCCTGCCCGGCTGGCAGATCGTCGCCGGATATGCCTATACCGACGCCCGCGTCACCGGAGACAACCGTCCCGGAACCGTCGGCAATCGGTTGGTCGGCGCGCCGCTGCATTCTGGCAACCTCTGGACACGGTACGAGCTGCCTGTCGGCCCGTTGCGTGGTTTGTCTATCGGCGCGGGGGTATACCTTTTTGGCCCGCGCGAAGCGACGCTGCCCAACACGTTCGATCTACCGGGCTTCACCCGGGTGGACTTGGAAATCACGTACCGTTTGTGGTCGGACCGTCTGCGCGTGCAACTCAACGTCAAGAACCTGACGAACAAGAAATATTTCGACGCGAACGACCAGGCCTACCAGTTCAACCCGGCTTCCCCCCGGACCTTTCTGGGCACCGTGGCGGTGGGATTCTAAGCATCTGTGAAGTAGAATCTCGGTGGATGGCGATCTCCGAGCGCCATGTGTTCCCTGCGGCGCAGCCGCCATTCTTCCAAGTCTTTTAGACCGCTGCGCGGTACCGAAAACATGGCGCTCGGAGATCGCCATCCACCTGGAAACCTGCTCGTACATACTTAGAGCGCATCCCGCTTGGATAAGCCTTGCACTGAATCCTCCCCCAAAGTCTGTCATCCTGAGCGAGTGGAACGAGCCGAAGGACCTTCCACCGTCAGGGCACCTCAGGCTGACCCAAGGGCGACTATCCCGAGGCTGATTTCAAGACGCCGCTTTGACCGGCTCGTAATTCAGATACGGCGCCAGCCACCGTTCCATGACCGCCAGCGGCGACCCTTTGCGCGCCGCGTAATCTTCCACCTGATCGCGCTCCAGTTTTCCGACCGCGAAATACTTGCTGTCGGGGTGGCCAAAGTACCAGCCGCTCACGCTGCTGGCCGGATGCATCGCGCACGATTCCGTCAGCGTGATGCCCACCGCCTTTTCCACGCCGAGCAGTCGGAACAACCCCGGCTTCTCCGTGTGATCGGGACACGCCGGATACCCGGGTGCGGGCCGGATTCCCCGGTAACGCTCCCGGATTAGATCTTCCTTCGTCAACGCGGTTTCTTCTTTCCCGTAGCCCCAATCGTTGCGCGCGCGGGCGTGCAAAAACTCCGCAAACGCTTCCGCCAAACGGTCGGAAAGCGCCTGCGTCATGATCTTGTTGTAATCGTCGTGCTCCCGTTGAAACTGCTCCACCAACTCGTCCGTGCCGTGCCCGGTCGTCACGGCGAACGCGCCGAGATAATCCTCCCGCCCCGAGTCCTTCGGCGCGATGTAGTCCGCGAGACACGTATTGAATTGCCCCGCCGGTTTCGCCTGCTGTTGCCTCAACATGCACGCGACGTGATGCACATGGTTCCGCGCCTCGTCGTCGTAAAGCTCGATGTCATCGCCCACCCGGTTCGCCGGATAAAATCCATAGACCGCCCGCGCGGAAAGCAGCTTTTTCTCCACGATGGTGTCCAGCAAGCGCCGCGCATCGTCGTAAAGCTCCTTCGCCTGCTTACCCACGTAAGGATCGTCAAAAATCCCCGGGTAGCGCCCGCGCAATTCCCAGGTATGGAAAAACGGTGACCAGTCGATAAACGGCACCAACTCCTCCAACGATTGATCCTCGATGATCCGCCGCCCCAAAAACGCGGGTTTGTCGATCCGCGCCGTGGCCCAATCAAACGGCGTCGTCCTGGCCCGGGCCGCTTCCAGCGTGAGCATTTTTTTCTCGCGCCCACGTCCGGCGTGTTCCTCCCGCAACCGCTGGTATTCCACCCGCGTTTTCTCGGCGAATTCGGTCTTCTGGTCCGGGTGCAGCAGCGAGTTCACCACGCCCACCGAGCGCGACGCATCCAACACGTGCACCACCGGTTGCTCGTAGGACGGCGCGATCTTCACCGCCGTGTGCGCGCGGCTGGTCGTCGCACCGCCGATCATCAGCGGGAGCTTCATCCCCAGCCGCTGCATCTCGCTGGCCACGTGCGTCATTTCGTCCAGACTCGGCGTGATCAAGCCGCTCAGCCCGATCACATCGACGCCGTGCTTTTCCGCCGCCTCCAGGATTTTCTCGCACGAGCACATCACCCCCAGGTCGATGATCTCGAAGTTGTTACACGCCAGCACGACGCCCACGATATTCTTGCCGATGTCGTGCACATCTCCTTTCACCGTGGCCATCAGAACCTTGCCCTGGCTGCGTCGTTCCTCCACCGGCTGCGCCGCCTTCTCGGCTTCCATGTAGGGCATCAGGTAGGCGACCGCCTTCTTCATCACCCGCGCGCTTTTGACGACCTGCGGCAGGAACATCTTGCCCGCGCCGAACAGGTCGCCTACCACACTCATGCCCGCCATCAGCGGGCCTTCAATGACGTGCAACGGTTTATCCGCCTTGGCGCGTGCCTCCTCGGTATCAACGTCGATAAAATCCGTGATCCCCTTGACCAGCGCGTGGCTCAACCTTTCCTCCACGGTGCCGCCGCGCCAGGCATCGTCCTTTACTCCCTTTCCCTTGTCCCCCGCCTTCTGCGCCTTGAGGGTTTCGGCGATCTCGACCAACCGCTCGGTCGCATCCTCGCGCCGGTTCAGCAGCACGTCTTCCACCCGCTCCAGCAAATCCTTGGGAATATCCTCGTACACGGCCAGCACGCCCGCGTTGACGATCCCCATGTCCATGCCCGCCTGGATGGCGTGATACAAAAACGCCGAGTGCATCGCCTCGCGCACCGGGGTATTGCCCCGGAACGAAAACGAGATGTTCGACACGCCGCCGCTCACGTGCGCGCCCGGCAGATTCTTGCGAATCCACCGCGTCGCTTCGATGAAATCGACCGCGTAATTATTGTGCTCCTCAATGCCGGTGGCAACGGTGAGGATGTTGGGATCGAAGATGATGTCCTCCGCCGGGAACCCGACTTCCTCCGTCAGAATCCGGTACGCCCGCGTGCAGATTTCCACGCGCCGCTCGTAGCTCGCCGCCTGCCCTTCCTCGTCGAACGCCATCACCACCGCCGCCGCGCCGTACCGCCGCACGAGCCGCGCGTAATGTTTGAACTTCGCCTCGCCTTCCTTGAGCGAGATCGAATTGACGATTCCCTTGCCCTGCACGCACTTCAGCCCCGCCTCGATCACGCTCCACTTGGAGGAATCGACCATGATGGGCACCTTGGAAATATCCGGCTCGGCGGCCAACAGGTTCAGAAAGCGCGTCATGGCCCTCTCGCCGTCGAGCATCCCCTCGTCCATGTTCACGTCGAGCACGTTCGCCCCGCCTTCGACCTGCTGGCGCGCCACCTGCAAGGCCGTTTCGTAGTCCCCCGCGAGGATCAATTTGGCAAAGCGCGGCGAACCGGTGACGTTGGTGCGTTCTCCGATGAGCAAAAACTGGGTGGCGGCGGAAGAATCTTCAGGCATGGCGGCAAGGGCTCCTAAATAGACCGTGGCTTCAATAAAGGCAAGGTAGGGGAGAGGGTCCGGGGACTCCGTGATGCTTGTTCCGAGACGCTGGTTTTAACGGCGGTCATCGCTGATCCTCCGGCAGGCCGTAGAGAAAAAGGTGGTTCCGCGGCACTGCCCCGATCAACTGAAAGCCCGCCTCCACGCAGCCGTCGAGTGGCGCGGTCGCCACCACGTACCTCACCGCCGGGAACAATTCCCGCATCCTGCGCGGATGCAGCGAAAGACGGCGGAATGCCATGGCGGTCGCCTGGACCGGCACCTCCTCCTGGTACGGGGCATCCATAAAGGCCAAGTCAGAGTAGCGGTTGTAGTCGTTGAGGTGGCGGTGGCCCGGGTCGAGCCGGTTGATCAGGTCAAAGTCGGGGATGA
>CAHJWO010000051.1 GCA_903642295.1 PVC group bacterium
TTGGGGAGCGCACGCGCCTCGCGTGCTGCCGACGGCGCCCCGCCGTTCGCTCCGGGGGAACGGCCCCCCGCGCTCTGGCGAGGCGCCAAAGCGGGCACGCGAGGCGCGTGCGCTCCCCGGCATCCTCCGCAAATCGAAAGACCTTGGATTCTGACAGCGAAAGCTTGCCAGGGACGCGCGGTCCCTGCTAAACCTCGTGACCCGTCACCTCCGCACCGGTTATATTTCCCTTTGTTGTCCAACCCATGCCCACGCACCATCAAGGTCCGCCCACCGAAGTCCGCGCGCTGGATGCGTTCATCAAACTGGTGCGCGCCGCCGGCTCGGTGCTCGCGGGCGCCAACCGTCCCATCGCGGCACACGGGTTGACGGTGGGCCAGTTCGGCGTGCTGGAAAGTCTGTTGCACCTCGGGCCGCTGCACCAATGCGACCTCGCCCGCAAGCACCTGCAAAGCGGCGGCAACATCACCATGATCGTGGACAACCTGGAAAAGGCGGGACTGGTGCGCCGGGAACGGCTGGCGGAGGACCGGCGTTACGTGCGGGTGCATCTCACGGACGCCGGACAGGAACGGATCGAGGCCGTTTTTCCGGCGCACGTGCAGATCATCGTCGAGCGGTTCGCGGCGCTCACGCCCGCCGAGCAGGAGGAACTGGGACGCCTGTGCCGCAAGCTGGGAACGGGCACCGCCGAGGAACCGACGGAGGTCAGCGACGTGATCGATGCGCTCGAAATACGCACGATCTGAGCGAGTTCAGCATGGGATGAAACAAAAATCGCGATTCCTTTCCGCACCATGAAACGAATCTTTGGCACCCAGGTCGCTGGCCGCAATGCCGCGGGCCTCTTGATCATGCGTCTCTTTTTCGGTCTCGGCCTCACCCTCCACGGCTACCAAAAGCTGAGTTCGCCGGGCGGCGCATTCGGCTGGGCGGACCCGGGTTTGCATTTCGAAATCCCGCCGGTCTTCCAAGGTCTGGCTACGCTGGCCGAGTTTGGCGGGGGCATTGCGATGATGGTCGGCCTGCTCACGCCAGTGGCGATGCTGGGCATTCTGATCACCATGAGCGTGGCGATCATCAAATTTCACTGGGCGGTGCGGCACGCGCAGTACGTGCCCCTGCGGGGCGGGTTTGATTACGAACCGGCGGCCCACTACTTCATCTTCGCGCTGGGCCTGCTGATCAGCGGGCCGGGTTCGTTCTCGCTCGATGCTCTGATTTTCGGACGCCGGTCGAACGATCCGGCGGTCGTTCCCTGAGCCTGCGCCATGCTCGCCGCCGACCTGCTGGGCAACTTGATTTTCAGCGGGATCGGGTTCGTGGCCTTCGTCTTTGGCAGGAAGCAGGCGCGCATCAAAACCACGATCTTCGGCGTGCTGCTGATGGCGTATCCTTACTTCATGCCGGATACGTTCTATCTGTACGCGGTCGGTATCATCCTAACGGTTTGCCTGTTCATGTTCACGGATTGAAGCGCAAACATGAACGACAGCGGGACGGGGAACTAGTTAAATAGCCTAGCCAGGGGTTAGTGGAGAAAGAACTTGGTGCCGGGGCCGGAACCCTGGCGCTTGAGAACCTTAGCGTTGTCCTTGATGAATTTGCGGACGCGCAACGCATCCTGATTCAACTTCTCGGCCAACTGCTTTGCGTTCATGCCTTCCTTGCCATGTTGCGCCATGACTTTGAGCAGTTGCGGCTGCAAAGCTTCGTCGGTGATGGACGGGCGGCGGGTGCGGCGCACGCGGGTTTCGGTGCCGGAAGGACGGCCCGTCAGGTTGGCTAATTCATCTTCCAGAGCGATCACGATCCGGCGGGCTTCGAGCAGCTTTTGCTTTACCTCGTCAACGGCTTCGTGCTTGAGTTGGGCAATCTGCTTTTCGAGTTCTTCGATTTTATCTAATGCGTTAGGTTTAGTGGCCATAAAGGCGCGACAGTATGGCCACTCCCGTAATCCGTCAAACGTGTTAGTGAGATTATTTTATGGCCGACGCGATCTCGATAGCGTTATCCATCGGATCGCATTGCCATCATCCATTGCGTTATGCCACTAATGGGTCAACCCGCGTGAAGAATTCAGCGGGCAGTAATACGCCAGCCCTTCATTCCTCGCGCAACGCGGTCAGGGGATCAATCCGCATGGCGCGCCGGGCAGGCAGGTAACTGGCCGCGAACGCCGCCACTCCAAGTAGGGCCACCACGGCGGCAAGGGTCGCCGGGTCCGACGCCTTGACGCCGTAGAGCAAACTTTTGAGCAGGTGCGACAAGCCAAAGGAGCACAACAAGCCGATGGCCAGTCCAACCGCGATCAAGCGCGCCCCTTGGCCAAGAATGAGCCGCAACACGTCGCGGCGCTGGGCGCCCAGAGCCAGTCGGATGCCGATCTCCCGCGTGCGCTGGCCCACACTGTACGCCACCGTCCCGTAGATGCCCAGCACCGCCAAGCCCAACGTCAACGCAGCAAACGAGCCGAAAAGCACGACGTAGAGCCGGGTGAAAGCCACCGTACCGGCTGCGGCTTTCTCCAGGGTCGTGACCTTTCCGATGGGCTGGGCGGCGTCGATGCGCCACACGGCGGCTTCGACCGGATGCGTCAAGCTTTCCGCCTCGACCGTACCCGCCGCGCGCACGCAGAGCGTGGCGAAAGACCCCGGTGATTGGAGGTAAGAAAAATACGCCTGCGCCGGGGCCTCCTCACCCAGGCCATTGCTCCGGACATTGCCGACGACGCCGACGATCTCCAGCAGGGTGCCGCGGGGTGCCATCGTGATCCGCTGACCCAAGACATTGCCGTCCGGGAAGTAGCGCCGCACGAACTCGTCGTTGACGACGATGACCTTCGGGGCGCTGGCCACGTCGGCGTCGTTGAAGACCCGGCCCCGCCGCAAGGGAATCCCCAGGGTGGCGAAACAGGCTGGATTGACGGTGTCCTCGGTAGCCGACTGGTGGAGCACCTCGGGTGCGCTCGCGTCCTGGCCCGGCAGACGGAAATCGAACCCCTCGGTCCACGAGAAGGGCGCGGTCATCGTCATTGCCGTGCCGCTCACGCCGGGCACGGCGTTGACCGCGTCGAGCAACTGACGGTAGAAATCCGCCTTGCGGGCCGGGTCGGCGTAGCGGGTGGGCGAAAGCGACAGATTAAGCAGCAGGGTGCGGTCCAGTCGCATCCCCGCGTCCGTGCGGACGGTGGCCAGGAGACTGCGGCCCATCAACCCCGCCGCCACGAGCAGCACGAGCGCCAGAGCGATCTCGGCGACCACGAGCACCGCGCGGATACGCCGTCCGCCCGGGCCTTCCGACGCGCCGCGTCCGGCCGCCGAGAGCGAACCGGCCGGGTCCTGCCGCGCGGCTGTCCACGACGGCAGCAAACCCGTCCCGACCCCTGCGAGGGTAGCAACCGTCAGGGCGAATCCCAGCACCGCCCAGTCCAATCGGATGCCGTCCTGCAGCGGCGAATACCCGGGCGGCAGCAGCGCGGCCACGGCGTCCACCCCCCAGGCGGCCGCGAGGGCTCCCAAGCCGCCGCCGACGGCCGCCAAGATCAGACTTTCCGTCAGCGCGAGCCGCACGATGCGAGCCCGGCTGGCACCCAGCGCCAGACGAACGCCCACTTCCCGCCGTCGCGCCGCCCCTCGCACCAGTTGCAGGTTGGCCACGTTGGCGCAGGTGACCAGCAGCACACAGCCCACCGCACCCAGAAGCAACCAGAGCGCCTGCTGCGCCGCCGGTCCGATGAGGATGCCGCCGGCGAGCCGATGGAATTCGAGGTGCCAGCCTTTGTTGTAGGTCGGATCGGTCTGCGGGAGGTGGGCGGAAAGCGTCCCCAGCAGGGCTCGCAGTTGCGCACGCCCGGCTTCACCGGCGGCCGAGAGCCGGGCAGTGGTGATGTAACGGCGGGTGGTCGTGCTGCTCATTTCCGGACCGTCCTCCGACAGCGGCTGCCAGAAGTCGCAACCGTCGTTCAGGTCTTTGAAGCTCGCGGGCATCACACCGATCACCGTGCGCGGCTTGTCATCCAGGGTAATGGATTGGCCGACGATGTCCTCCGCCGCGTTGAGTTGAGTGCGCCACAGGTGGTCGGTGAGGACCACGGTGGGCGGGCTGCCCACATGGCAATCCGCGTCCGTGAACGTGCGCCCCAGCCGGGCGGGCACCCCGTACACCAGGAAGTAATCGGCCGTGACCAGACCGACGGTCAGTTGCGTGGGAGCGGGGACACCGGTGAGGTTGGCGTAATCGTAGCCGAAGCCGCCGACGGCGGACAATCCCGAATGCGGCGTGTGGCGCAGAGTTTTGAACGTCCCGGGCGCGAGGAACCCGAACGCGCCGCCGGGAAAAGCCGGGTTGCCCATGCCAAGGTGGATCAACTCGGATGGATTTGGATAAGGCAGAGGACGCAGGAGGAGCGCGTACACCACGCTGAAGATCACGGTGCAGGCCGCGATGCCCAGCGCCAGCGACCCGACGGCCGTGAGGGTAAACACCGGGCTGCACAGGAGTGAGCGCCAGCCGATACGCAAGTCGTTGAGCATGGTCGGAGAGGTTGGGATGGCCGTAGATACGGGCTCAAGCGATCAGCGCCGCGGGCGTTTCGCGGTGCTGTTCGTCAACGACCCGGCCGTCGAAGAGATGTACCGTGCGGTCAGCGCAACGGGCGAAACGCTCGTCGTGCGTGACCATGCAAATCGTCGCACCCGAGGAATGGAGTTCGTCCAGGAGAGTCATCACGGCCTCGCCGTTGCGAGAATCGAGGTTGCCCGTCGGTTCATCGGCGAGCAGGACGCTCGGGTGCCCGGCCAGGGCGCGGGCCACCGCCACGCGTTGTTGCTGACCGCCCGAAAGCTGGTTGGGCAAATGGCGGCTGCGGTGTCCCATGCCAACCCGTTCCAGGGCCTCGCTGGTGCGCTTCTTGCGTTCCCCGGAGGATAGCTCCGAGCGATAGGTGAGCGGCAGTTCCACGTTCTCGGAGACGGTCAGGTCGCCGATCAAATTGAAACTCTGAAAGATGAATCCGATCTCCCGGTTGCGGATGCGTGCCCGTTCGCCAAACGAAAGGTTGGCCACCTGGTGATTGTTCAGCCGGTAACTGCCCTCCGAAGGGGAATCCAACAACCCGAGAATAGATAAGAGCGTACTCTTGCCACAACCGCTCGGGCCGGCAATGGCGAGGTACTCACCCGCGCGCACATCAAGATAAATTCCGGCCAGCGCGTGGGTTTCCACCTCGTCGGTGAGGAACACTTTTTTGACACCGTCGAGATGAATGAGCGATGGAGAGGCGGATGCGGGTTCGGTCGGGTTCATGGTAGAAACGGTCAAAGGGTTCGGCGATGGATCAGTGGAGACGGACATGGTCGTATTCATCGTAGGCAGAAGTGTCGGAGAGGATGATCTTGTCGCCGGGCTGCAAGCCGGTGCGCACCTCGACGACATTGATGGAGCCGCGTCCGAGCGCGACTTTTACACGAGTTGCTTCGTCACCGTCGGGCGACAGGCGAAACAGGCTGACGGTGCTTTCCTCCCGTCCGAACGCGGGACGCCCGACGACCACGGCGTCCGCCAGCCGTTCGAGTTCCACCGTGCCTTCCACGCTCAGGTCGGGCCGCGCGCCCCTGGGCAGCGGCGCACCGTTGAAGCTCACATCCACCAGCACGGTGCCTTCCTGCACGGCGGGATCGACGCGGGAGACCTTGCCCTCGGCGATGCCGTTGCGGGTATCGACGGAGGCCACCTGGCCGGGCAGGATGTCCCGCGCCTGGGTCTCGGGAATTTTGATCTGCGCTTTCAGGCGCGTCGGATCGGCCACGCGGGCGAGGTTGGTCCCGGCGACGATGCGCTGGCCCACCTGCACGGGCACCTGCTGGAGTACGCCCGCCATGCCGGCACGGACCTGGAGGGCGTCCAACTGCGAATGCCGGAGCGCGGCCTGTGCTTTGGCCTGATCGAGTTCACCCTGCGCGACCGACAACTGGGGTTCGACCGATTGCCGGGTGAAATCTACGCGCTGCCGCTCGATCTCGCAGCACGCGGACAGTTCCTTGGCGGCGATCTGCGACTTCCGCAGTTCCACCAGGGCGATGAGTCCCTGTTTGGAAAGCTTCTCGTTGACCTCCACCTGGGCGGCAGCGGTGTCGCGGTCGCCCTGGGCCTTGGCGAAGGCTGACTGCCGTTCGAGCGATTGGCCTTCGAGTTGCGCCCGCAGGTTGACGAGTCTGGCCTGCGCGGCGGTCGTGGCGGCATCCGCTGCCAAGGCCGTCTGTTGCAGTTCCGGGTTGCTAAGGACGAGGAGCACCGTGTCAGGTTCGACGGTTGCGCCGGGATAGACGACGATGCGTTCGACCCGTGCGTCCGTGCCCGCCGCGATCCAGCGGATCTCCTCCGGCACCAGCGTGCCCAGCCCGCGCACCTGCCGGAGCATCGGCCCGCGCCGCACGGTGTCCGTCCAGACCGTCGAACGATCCAGGCTCGGCAACGCGGGTTTCAAGCGCGCGGCGGCGTAGGTTGCACCCGCCACGATCACAAGGGCCAGTCCACCGAAAATCCAGCGCCGGTTGCGGCGGCGGCGCGCGTGCTGCGGCGCGCGGACTACGTCCATGCCGCCCGCGCTCGGCGTGAAGTCAAAACCACCCCGGGCTTGTGAAACGAAAGGCGGATGCGGGATGTTCATGCTGGCAGAGTTCTTGAGTCGAATCAGGTGCGCCGGGGATGGACAAGGAATCAGCGGATCGACGCACCGAAAGACACGGTCGGCACCGCAGGGTGGATTGTGAAGCTTCCCACTGACAAGCCCAGGCCCGATGCTTCGCGGATTCCCGATGTGCCGTTGGCTTTCAAACCGCAGAGCAACAGCGAGGCGACCAGACAAAGCATCAGGAATAGGCGCAAGGCGGTGTCGGTGTAATCGGTGTTACTTTTGCTCAGCATCCACAGGCTCGGCGAGTTGCTTGCGTCCGTGCTTTTAGTCAACGGGCGGTCGATGAAGAGAAGGTCGGAATTGGCGACGTTGTTTTTCATAATTTCCTCCTCTTTGCAGGCCGCGTGCCAAGCAAAAAATATTTTTGCATCATTCTCAATTACAATTGGTTACGCAAAGTGTAATTTTCTGACCAAAGGAAGCTTTATCCCTTGGCCGGGACGCCAAAATCCCATATTTGGGACAAAACATGGTCTTTGCTGGTTTGGTCCGTGCCACTGTCCAGACGAGGGCGTGCTACATTCTCGGAGGCAGGTCATCGTGACCTCCAGGCACAATGACGAACCTTCCGTGTCACTGACTTGTCGGCGCTCTTTTCTCTGTCATCCTGAGCGGAGCAACGCAAGAGCGCACTCGGCAGGGCCTCTGCGCAAGAGACAACCCTTTCCTCCGCCGCTGCATCCCACCTCACGCATCGTCTGCCTCCGCTTCCGCGTTCCCACTTTCTCTCATGTCCGGCCTCATCATCAAGCCCCGCGCCCGCCTTTTCCACGGACACGACTGGGTGTATTCCAGCGAAATCCTCAAGAGCTTCGGCGACCCACAACCGGGCGACGTTGTTTCCCTCAAGGATGGCAAGGACCGTCTCCTCGGCAGCGCCATCTACAATCCGCACAGCCAGATCGTCGCCCGCCGCTATTCGCGCCGACGCCAGGACCTTGACGCGGACTTTTTTCGCCGACGCATCTCCCAGGCCATCGATTATCGCAAGCGCCGCAACGTCAACCCGCGGCTCGGCCGACTCGTCTGGAGCGAGAGCGACGGCCTGCCCGGCGTCATCATCGACCGCTACGGCGACGCCCTGGTCCTGCAAACCCTCACGACCGCGATGGACCAGCGCAAGCCGCTGCTCGTCGAAGCGCTCGTCTCGCTCCTCTCGCCCGCCGCCATCGTCGAGCGCAACGACGCCCCCATCCGCCGCGCCGAGGGCCTGGAACTCACCACCGGACTGTTGCACGGCGCCATCCCCGCCGATCTCGCATTTGAATCCGCCGGGGTCCGCTTCGCGCCCGACCTCCTCGGCGGCCAGAAAACCGGTTTCTACCTCGATCAGATCGACAACTACCAACAGATCGCCGACGTGGCGGCCGGTCGCCGCGTCCTCGACTGTTTCACGAACCAGGGCGCATTCGCCCTGGCCTGCGCCAAAGCCGGAGCGAAGAGCGTCACCGCCGTGGAAATCAGCGCCGATGCCGTCGCTACCGCCCGCCGCAACGGCGAACGCAACGAGCTTCCCGACATTGACTGGCGTGAGGCCAATGTTTTCGACTACCTCTCTGCCGAGGAACGACGCGGCACCCAGTACGATCTCATCATCCTCGACCCCCCTTCCTTCACGAAATCCAAGAGCCGCCTCGACGACGCCCTGCGCGGGTACAAGGAAATTCACCTGCGCGCACTAAAACTCCTCGCCGAGGACGGCCTGCTGGCCACGTTTTGTTGCTCCCACCACGTGAACGCAGCCGCCTTTCAAGAAATGCTCATCGAAGCTTCTGTTGATGCCAAGCGTTCCGTCCGCCGGTTGGCCCGTTACACCCAATCCGCCGACCACCCCATCGTCCCGACCTTACCCGAAACCGAATATCTCCAAGGTTACCTTTTCGAGGCCATGCCGGGGCGCTGAATGAACGGCGGCTGCCTCTATTATCGCCTCCGCCTTAAAGTGTCGCAGCACGTCCGGGGGTACGGCCAACCTGAGCCGGGCCGCCGCGCATTTTCGCCCGCCCTGTCAGCCCGAAGTTGGCCGGGCTTCCCATTTTGCGTCCAGCTTGCTTCGAGAATTTGAGTCCGCACTGACTTTTGACTTTTTACTTCCGCCTGCTGACTTAGAATCCGCCCCATGTCTCTTCCCGCCCGTTTGACCGCCGCCGTTTTCACCGTTCTCGTTTGTGCAGGCTGCGGACAAGATGACACCCTGCCTGCTGCTCGTCACGCCGCCCGCACCGGACACCCGGCCATCCAGCCATTTGACGATGGGCACGGCGGTTTTGTGCCGCCGCGAACCGCCGCGAACGCGACCCCGGCTCCGGTGCCCGCTGCCACGCCCAAACCGCCCGCGCTGTCCGTCGATGACGCCACCCGGCTGCAAATTTTCCTTGATCACGAGAATTTCGGGCCCGGCAAGCTCGACGGCAAATCGGGCGAGTTCACGAAGAAGGCGCTGGTACGATATGGCCGCGCCCACGGCAAGACACTGCCCCTGCCAGGCCCGACGTTGATGGCGGCGCTGCCCGAGGCGGCGAAGGTGCGCCCGTTCACGGAATATACCGTGACGGCGGACGATGTCGCACAGATCGGCCCCGTGCCGGAGAAGGTATCCGACCAGGGCAAACTCAAGGCGTTGACTTACACGAGCGTGCTGGAGTTGCTCGGGGAGAGATTCCATGCGGAGCGCGATTTTCTACGGCGGCTCAATCCGGGGATGAATCTGGATGCTCTGGCGGCGGGCCGCCGCGTCAAGGTACCCGCCATCGAAGACCCGCTGAATGTCACGAAGCTGGCGCAACACGGTCACTTGATTGTCCGGCGGCCCGAGTTCCAGCCGCGCGTGGTGATGGTTTACACGAAGGAAAAGATGCTCGACGTGACGGAGGACGGGCAGTTGATCGCGTCGTTCCCGATCACGCCCGGTTCGACCACGCTGCCCGCTCCTCCCGGCACCTGGAAGATCGAGAACATGGCCAGTATGCCGTATTTCCGTTACGACGAGGCGATGCTGATGCACGGCGTCCGGTCGGACAATTTCGTCAACCTGCCGCCGGGCCCGAACAGCCCGGTGGGCGTAATGTGGATGGGCTTGAACAAGAGCGGCATCGGCCTGCACGGCACGGCCAACCCGGAGACCATCGGGCGCGCGGCCAGCCACGGGTGCATCCGATTGGCGAACTGGGACGCGGTCAAGCTTAGTCAGTTGGTGACCACGGGCACGACGGTCAAGATTGACGGCACACCCAAGCCGCCCGCGCCCCCGGCGGCGGTCAAGGCCAGCGGCACGGCAGCGGTGCCCGCCGATGTGCAGCCCCCCGCCACGGACGCGAACGTTCCGCATTGATCTTAGATCTACCGGATTCCCGGGCCAAACGCCGGACGGGCCGGGAAACCTGCCAGACGAACCAGCGGCAACTTCCAACCCGGAAACTGCACTCGCCCCAGTTGATCGGGTCGGGACGCCGACGCGGAAGTTTACGCTCCGTCCACGCCCGCACCATCCGCCGCCTGCGCTAACTGCTCCCACAACTCCCGCTCCCTTGTGCTGAGCTGCTCGGGCAGCGTCACGCCGATCTGCACGTAAAGGTCCGTGCGCGTGCCGCCGGTGGCCGGAAGGCCGCGACCGCGGAGCCGAAAACGCTTGCCCACCTGCGTGCCGGGCGGAATCGTGAGCTTCATCATCTTGCCTTCCAGCGTCCGCACGCTGGCCTCCGTGCCGAGGACCGCCTGCCACGGCACGAGGATCAGGTCATAATATAGGTCGCCACCCGCCTCCACGCGAAAATCCGGGTGCGCCGCCAGCCGAACTTTCAGGAACAGATCGCCAGATTCGCCGCCGCCGGGTCCCACCTCGCCGCGCGACTTGAGCCGGATGCGCTGTCCGTCGTGAACGCCAGCCGGAATCTTTACGTCGTAGGTTTCCGTTTTGATGTTGCCCACCGCGTCCGTGCGCCGTAGGGAAACGGGCCGCCGGGACCCGTTCAGCGCCTCCTCCAGAGTGACGCTCAGGTCGGCCTCCACATCCGCGCCGCGTTCGGGAGCGGCCTGCGCCTGGCCGCCGTTGGCGCCGAAAAAGTCGAAGCCGCCGCCCGGAGCGCGTCCGCCGCCCCCTCCCCGGCTCGTGCCGAAGAACTGCTCGAAAAAGTCGCTGTAGCCCGTGCCGCCGAAGTCGAAATCCGAGCCGCCGGGCCCGCTTGTGCGTCGCCGCTGACCCGCGCCGCCGCGTCCGGGCCGAGCGGGACCCGCGCCCGTGCCATAGCGTTGCCAGTCCGAGCCGAGTTGATCGTACTTCTCGCGCTTGTCCTTGTCGCTGAGGACCTCGTACGCCTCGTTGATCTGCTTGAATTTTTCCTCGGCGGTCTTCTTGTCCTTGGCCACGTCGGGGTGGTACTGGCGCGCCAGCTTGCGGAAAGCCTTGCGGAGGTCGTCGCTGGTGGCGGTCTTGGAGACGCCCAGCGTTTCGTAGTAGTCGCGGAACTGAACAGGCATAAACCGGAGGATCATACCCGATTTCGCGCTTGAACGCACCCCCTCTTTGCGGCAAACATCGCGCCCATGCCTCCCGCTCGTCTCTCACCCGTTCGCCGTCTGCTCCTGATGCTGTTATTGCTGGCGGGTATGGGGGCGACGGGCGCGCTGTCCGCGGCGACGAACGTGCAGGCCACGCAAGGCGACGGCAGCAAACTGCCCGCAACGGAAGTGCAACCGGTGCTCGACCATGCGACCCCGCTCACTGAGCTAAGCTACGAGACCAGCTACGTCGGCAGTGCTTCCTTCAAACAAAAGGAGTTCAACGGTTCCGGCCCGCTGTCCACCAACGGTGGCCAGCAGAGGAATTATCAGCACATCGACGAACTGGAAAATTCTATCGAGGCCACCCACCGATTTCATCTCTTCGATAAAGTGTACCTCAAGCTGGGCGCGAATTACGAACGCTTCGACTTCGGCAAGACCGACGCGCCACTGCCCACGACCTTGCAAAACATCAACGGCGTGGTGGCGCTGGAGTACATGGTCCAGGGCCACGCTGCGGCGTTTATCACCACCAGCCCGGGCGTTTATTTTTCGCAGACCGGCAGCATCGGCCTGGGCAACGTCGATGCGCCCACCTCCGTTGGCACCTTTTTCAAGCTGCCGTACTTGCCCCAGGTTTATGGCCTGGCCGGAGTGCGGTTTTCGGCGCTGGCCAAGTATCCGGTGTACCCAATTCTGGGCATCGTGTGGGTGTTCAGCGACGACCTCCAGTTCAAGCTCGTCCCGCCGGAGCCCAGCGTGGTGTACCACTTCAGCGATCAGTTGGATTTTGTCGTCGGCGCGGAACTGCTCGGAGAATCGTACAAGCGCGATTTTAACGACGATTACCGCCCGCAGTTCAAAAAATTCAGCGGCGGGGTGATCGACTACAGCGAGACGCGGATCGGCGCGGGCGTGACGTACAAGCCGCACAAGGGCGTGGAAATCGACGTGCGCGGTGGGTGGGATCTCGGGCGCGACTTCGACTATCATCGCGGCGATTCTGCGCGTTTCGTGACGCACGGCGCCCCCTATGCGAAACTGGCGCTCAGCGCGGAGTTTTGACGCACGATTCTCTTCGTTGCGGCACGCTCATTCCCGTTTTCCAGTCCGACGAGCCCGCTGATACGCGCCCCTCTCGTCACCGTTTCTTCCTGCGCCGGGGCTGGCCGAAAAATTTGTTCGGTGGCTCTTCCTGTCGTCGTACCGGCGGGACGATCTCATCTTCCTCGCTGCCGGACACGATGCGGAAATCCACCTGTCGTTTGAAAGTGTCCACGTTGGCGACTTCTACCTCCAGGTGGTCGCCGATCCCGTAAACCTTGCGCTTTCTTTTCCCCGTGAACCGCAATCGCACCGGGTCGAACTGGTAGAAATCGTCGTCCAGTTCCGAAACATGGACTAGGCCGCTCAATACGATGTCGGGCAACTCCACCAGCAAGCCGTAGTTGCGCACGTCCACCACGGTGGCCGGGAAAGTCGTCGGCCCCTCATCGGAATCCAGCGCGCGTTCGTGCAACAGATTCTGGAAATACTCCAGCTTCTTGAGCTTGGTGGATTCGCGT
Organism: PVC group bacterium; assembly: GCA_903642295.1. Lineage (GTDB taxonomy): Bacteria > Verrucomicrobiota > Verrucomicrobiia > Chthoniobacterales > SZAS-18 > CAHJWO01. The sequence continues at coordinate 12,763 of CAHJWO010000051.1, forward strand.
TCGGCGTCCGCCGCCACGCGCTCCGTGTTCGAGATGTGCGCGGCCACGGCGTTCAGGTCCGCCGCACTGATCCGGGTGCGCTTTTCGTCGCCCGTCAATAAAGCCAGCGAACGGTGGACCACCAGGTCCGCGTACCGCCGGATGGGACTCGTGAAATGCGTGTAATTGACCTTTGCCAGTCCGTAGTGACCTTGCGGCATCACGTCGTAGGCCGCGCGCTTCAGGCTTTTCAGCAGCCCGAGTTTGATGGCCTCTTCCTCCGGTTGCCCGCGCACGGCGCGCAAGAGTTTCTGCAACTCGGGCCGGTGCGTGAGGTCGCCGACCCGGTAGTCGTAGCTGGCAACAAAATCGCGGAATTCCAGCAACCGGTCCGCGTCCGGGTCTTCATGGATTCGGTAGAGCGTGGGCACGTTGCGATTTTTCAGCTCGCGCGCCACCACCTCGTTCGCCGACAACATAAACTCCTCGATTAGTTGGTGACTAATATCGTTCTCGATTTTTTCTAACTTCACGGGCTTGCCGTTTTTATCGAGGTGGACCTTCACCTCCGGCATGTCTAGCTCCAGCGAGCCGTTCTTAAAACGGTTCTCGCGCAGCATGGACGCCAGCCGCCAGGCGCGATGCAACGCCGCCGCCAACGGCGACGCCTTGGGCGAACCTTGCAACAGCCCAAACGCTTCCCGATAAGTCAGGCGCGCTGCGCTGCAGATCACCGTCCGCGCGAACCGCACGTTACGAACGCCGCCCGCCTTGCCGAAGTCGATGAACACCGAATAAGTCAGTCGATCCACCTTGGGCTTGAGCGAGCAGACGCCGTTGCTCAGTCGCTCGGGGAGCATCGGAATCACCCGGTCGGCCAGGTACACGCTGTTGCCTCGATTGAACGCTTCCCGATCCAGCACTCCGCCCACCGGCACGTAATGACTAACATCCGCGATATGCACGCCCAGGCGCCACGCCCCGTTGGGTAATTCTTCTACCCGGATGGCATCGTCAAAATCCCGCGCATCGTCGGGGTCAATCGTGATGATAAAATCCTGCCGCAAATCCTCTCGTTTGACGGATTCCTCCTCGTCCACGGTCTCGGGAATCTCCCCCGCCGCCTGCATGACCGGGCGCGGGAATTCCTCCGGCAGATGGTACTTGCGGATGATGGAGAGCATGTCCACGCCCACCGCCGCCGCCGGTCCAAGCACCTCAATGATCTTGCCTTCCGGGTTGACGTGCCGCGACTCCCACGCTTCCAGCCGGACGACGACCTTGTCACCCACGTCGGGACGCTTCGCGGGCGTGGTCTGTTCCGGGTGGACATAGACGTTGTGGATGAACCGCGGATCATCCGCCACGACGTAATAAAATTGCTTCGATTTTTGCAGCGTCCCGACCACCGTCTCGCTCGCCCGTTTCAGGATGCGGATCACGCGTCCTTCCTTTCTTTGACCCGCCCCCGGGGCACGGTAGCGCCGGTCCTTGGCGTCGATGTATCCCTCCCGGTTCACCCGTGCCAGCACGCGGTCGCCGTGCAGCGCGACCCAGGTGTTTTCCGCCGTGATGAACAGGTCCGCCTGACCGGGCACCTCGCTGATGACGAACGCGTAGCCCTTGTCGTTGAAATGGATGACGCCCGGGAACAAATCCGCCGTGTCGGGGCGCACGTAGCGGTCTTTCTTGATGCGCGCGACCGCGCCTTCCTGCTCCATCTGGCGCAGCAATTCCTTGAGATCGTGCCGGTCGTCGGCGCTGAGACCCAGTTTTTTTGTCAACTCGACTTTGTCGAGCGGCTGGTACTTGGGTGAATCCAGCAGGCGCAGAATTTTCGCGCGCAACTCGCCGCCTGGAGCAATGACCGGCTTCATGGCATTCCGGCCACTGCAGCCGAAGCGTTCACCGTCAGCCCGCTCATCAACAGCGCGGGCAACCTATCGTGATCCTCGTTATTGAGTGCAACGATGGGGCCGCTGTTCACTACAAGGATTTGGTCACGCGTCGGCACGCGAGTGGTCCAGCCATCGGCCATCTGGATGGTAAAAGGAACAAAGGGCTGCTTTCCCAAGTGGTTGCGGATATCACCGATCATTGTTCCACTATAAACCGTCTGGGCATCGTCTGACAATCTTTACCGCTGGAAACAAATCGGTGATAAATTTGAGGCCCGCGTCATCCGGACACCACGGATTTACTCCCGCTCGCGGTGCCAGCGGATGGCAAAATGTTGCAACTCCACGGCGTTGCGAAAGTTCATCTTCTCCTTGATCCGCGCACGATAGGTGTCAATCGTGGCGACACCGAGCTGCAACGTGGACGCCACTTCGCGCGTGGTCTGCCCGCGCCCGATCAACTCCAGGACTTCCAACTCCCGGTCGGTGAGCCGGTCAATCGGTTTGGGAATGTTCTTGATGCCAGTGCCCGGCAGACTGCGTAGCACGCCCGCCGTCATTTTCTCGGACAGATACACGTCTCCGCCCAGTACGCGCCGAATCGCCGTCACCACTTCCTCGGCTGGCTGACGCTTGGTAATGTAACCGTTCGCCCCGGCGCGGAACGCCCGCTCCGCGTACAGGTTTTCGTCGTGCATGGATAACACGAGAATGGGTGTCTTACTGCCCAGTGCCCGGCTCTGCTTGATCAGTTCCAACCCACCCGTGCCCGGCAGACTGATGTCCACGATCACGAGGTCGGGCGTGGTGTTCTGAATCACTTCGAGCGCTGCTTGCACGCTCTCGGCCTCGCCAGAGACTTCCATATCGAGTTCGTTGTTGATGATCTGTGCCAGGCGGTCGCGGAAGAGGGGATGGTCATCGACGACGACCACGCGTTGTTTGGAATTCATAGAAGAGTAGCGGCTGAGGTGGCGGTGGGTTGGTGCGCGGCGGGCAAGGGCTTGCCGCCCGTGCGTTGGTGGATGGTGCAGGCTACCACGCTGCCCGTGGGAGCATGCGGATAAATCTCCAGGCTGGCGCCGATCACCCGCGCCCGGTAGCGCATGATGTTCAAGCCCATGCCGGCATCTCGACGCCCCTGGTTTGGGTTGAATCCAATGCCATCGTCGCTCACGCGCAGGCTGATCTCGCCGTCGCCGGATTCCAGCGCGATGATGATGTTGCGCGCCTGCCCGTGCCGCGTGGCGTTGCTGATGGCCTCCTGCGCGATACGAAAAAGATGGACGGCCAGGATGTTGTCGGAAATTTCCACCGGCTCGTGGCACAGGAAAATACAATTCTTGCCGGTGAGCTGCGAGGTGTTTAGGGCCAGTTCATCCAGCGCCAATTCCAGGCCGCCCTCATCGCGGTCTACCGGCGACAATCCGCGCGCGACCTCGCGCACGCGCTCCACCGCGTCCTGCAGCAATCGCGCGATTTCTCCCGCCGTCGCCACTTTCGCGTTCCCTTGCCGGGCAAGGTCTTGCCGCAGCAAATCCGCCGTGAATCCGATGGCCGCGAGGTATTGGCAGACGCCGTCGTGCAGGTCGCGCCCGATGCTCTGGCGCTCGCGTTCGCTGACCGCGACGATCTCGTGTTCCAATTGCTGCGAGTGTTCCAGCAAATCGACTCGCGCGCGGATGGCATCGCGCTGTTTCTTGACCGCAGAACCGGCGAACATCACCAGGAAAAAAAAGATCAGGCGGGAAAGAAAATCCCAGATCTGTAGCCACTGGCTGGGGTAAGGATGTCCGGTCGCCACGTCCGCCCACCACCAGACTACCCCGCTGAGCAGCGCGATGCCCACCGACGCGTAGCGCATCTCGCAACACCACACGATCAGCAGGATCGGCACGGCGTAGAACGGGTACACGGGCACCTCATACCCGGTAGAGTAATCCACCAGCCCGATGAGCGTCAGCAGCAGTAGCGCCTGGACGATGAGCCAGGACTGCGACTGTCTTCTGATGAAACGGGTGATGTACTCCAACCAATGCATCCGGCAAACTTTCTGCTTGCGTTTATGCTCGTGTTGGAAAGAACCCACGTCCAGCATTTTTGCCCTCACGGATGGCGTGACGGGCGCTTCCCCGGATTCACCACGGATTTGTGCGATCGACCTTTGTGAAGGGGTAACAAAATTTGTGACAACGAATTGCCCACGGGGTGTTGCAAATCGCGCAATCCGTTAAAACGGCTTCATCTTTCCTGCGAGGTTCCGTGCCCTCCGGGGCGCTAATTGCCTCCCAGAACGCGATTTCCAGTGTCGGCACGCTTGCTGCTAAGCCGCAGGGTCGCTCCCGGGTGCTCCCGCGCCGGACATCGGTGTTGGGCCGAAGCCGGCGCGTCTGAAACCTTGAACCTATTCCGAATTACCACCGAACTGTACCGATGACGAAACGCACCTTGACCTCCACCCTCGCGCTGCTCGCGGCGGCGCTGCTTTGCGCCGCGTCCGCCGGGTCATTGCGCGCGCAGGACGCCCCTGCCGCCGCACCCGCCGCAGCCCCGGCTACCACCACGCCGACGCCCACGTTGGAACAGCGGGTTGCCGGTTTGGAAGCTTACCTGGCCAACAGCGACCCGACAGCGGCCTTGAAGGATGCATCGGGCAACGTCCCGAAGGGTCTCACGACCCCTTCCATCGGTGTGCCCGGCCCGGGTCATAACGCGTGGATGATGACCAGCGCTGCGCTGGTGCTTTTCATGACCCTGCCCGGCCTCGCGCTTTTCTACGGCGGTCTCGTCCGCCGGAAAAACGTGCTCAGCGTCTGTGCGCAATGTCTCGGCTGCGCGGGCCTGGTGACCATCCTCTGGTGGGCGGTCGGGTACAGTTTTGTGTTCGGTAAGAGCTTCAACAGCCCGTTCTTGGGCGGTAGCGAGTTCTTCTTCCTCAAGGGCGTGGATAGCGCGCCGAATACCGATTATTCCTTCTGGGTCTCGCAGAACGTGTTCTCGATGTACCAGTTGATGTTCGCCATCATCACCCCGGCGCTGATCGTCGGCGCGATTGCCGAGCGCATGAAATTTGCCGCGTTGATGACCTTCATTTCGCTGTGGATGTTCGCGGTTTATTTTCCGCTGGCCCACATGGTCTGGGGCGCGACGGGTTTCATGAACGGCACGTTCAATGCACTGGCCAAGATCACGGCGCTTGATTTCGCGGGCGGCACGGTCGTCCACATGTCCTCGGGCTGGAGTGCATTGATCCTGTGCCTGATCCTCGGTAAGCGGCTGGGCTTCGGCAAAGCACAGATGCCGCCGCACTCAATGGTGCTCTGCATGGTCGGCACCGGGATGCTCTGGGTCGGCTGGTATGGCTTCAACGCGGGCAGCGCCGTCGCCAGTGACGTGGTCGCGGCCAACGCCTTCATGACGACGACCATCGCCACGGCGGTGGCGGCGTTCGTCTGGCCCACGCTGGAATACATGCTGCGCGGCAAGCCGAGCATCCTGGGCTACTGCTCGGGCGCGGTGGCGGGCCTGGTCGTGGTGACCCCCGCCTGCGGCTACATCGACGCGACAGGCGCGGTCATCATCGGCGTGTGCGCGGGCCTGATCCCGTTTTTCTTCGTGGTCAAGGTCAAGGCGATGTTCGGCTACGACGACGCGCTGGACACCTTCGGCGTCCACGCCGTGGGCGGCACGATGGGCGCGCTGCTGACGGGTTTTCTGGCCACTCCGACGGTCAACGCGAACCTCGGCCTTGCCACGCCAGCCAACCCGGCCACGACCAACGGTATGGCCAAGCTGATCGAAGGGCACATGCTCTGGAAAGCGCAGTTGGAAGCCATCGGCCTGACATTAGCCCTCGCCATCGTGGCGACGGCGGTACTCGCCTACGCCTTGAAGGCGATCATGGGCCTGCGTCCGACCGAAGAAGTGGAGGAAGCCGGTCTGGACATTTCCGAGCATGGCGAGGAAGGTTACCACGACGTGACGGCGGCCGGCTTCGGCCACGTCACGGCAAAGGAAGCCGGGAATACGGTCCTCGCACCGGCCATGTCGGCGTCGCTGGCCAATCCGACGGTTTAAGCCGACGGGCGGTCTGCCACCCGACAAAAAACAAACAAAGGGACGAGGCGATCCGCTGTCGGCAACGGCAGCGGGCCGTCTCCAAACCTTTTAAGGGTCGGATGAGGGCGGGACTGCTACCGCGAGCGTCAACTAACTGCCTATCCGAAAAACCCGGTTCCCAGCCCCGGCAGGGGCGGCAGAGTTTAGCCCGGGGCGTAAGCCCCGGGGAA
>CAHJWO010000052.1 GCA_903642295.1 PVC group bacterium
GGCACGGAGCTGACCGACAAGTCGCTCGGGGTGAACATCAACCTGTGGTGGGGATTGGTGATGCTCGTCTTTGGCGGCCTGATGCTGGCGTTATCGCAGCGGAAGGGATAGGGCGGGGCTCCGTCCGCACGGGAGCGATGGTCGAACCCTTCGGAGAGGATGGAAATCGTACGGGAGGGTCCCGCGCGTATAGATCGCAGGCCGTTGGCCGGTCCGAAAATCCACGCGGGTTTTCTTACGCCCCTGCCGGGGCTGCTCGCGGGCGGCGGTTTCCCACGGCTTACGCCGTGGGCTGAGTTCTTACGCCCCTGCCGGGGCTGCTCGCGGGCGGCGGTTTCCCACGGCTTACGCCGTGGGCTGAGTTCTTACGCCCCTAGGGGGGCTGGCAGACGGACGGCATTGCGGCGTGGCAAACGGGCAACTCTTGGTATGGGAAACAGGCCAGTGTTTGGGCTTGGCAAAGGGACGGTATTCGGGGTCGGCCATCGGGCCGGGTGATGGATAGGCACACTTCCCGACTCCGGTCGGGATGCCGGGGCGAGCCGAGGCGCTGGCACCCGGACGACGCACGGGGACCGCGACGCCTCAGGCGCTCCAACCGCCGTCCACGGTGAGACTCTCGCCGTTGATGAATCCCGCCTTCGGGCTGGCGAGGAAAGACACGGCCTCGGCGATTTCCCCGGGGTTGCCGAAACGGCCCACACTGGTGAACCGCTTCATCGCATCGAACGCCGGGCCTTCCGTCGGCTGGGGCGCGGGCTGGATGACGGCGGGCTGAATATTGTTCACCGTGATGCCTGACGGGCCGAGATCGCGCGACCACGCGCGGGTCAGGCCCTGCACGGCGAACTTGGTGCCGCAATAAATGCTCAGGCCGGGTGCGTAAGCTCCCTCGCCAAAGACCGAACCCATGTTGATGATCCGGCCCCAACCCGTTTCCGTCATGCGGCGGGCGGCTTCGCGCGAGAGTTGGAAAACGGCGCGGACGTTGACGTTGAAGAGGCGGTCGAAGGATTCATCGGTCGCATCGGGAAGCAGGCCCATGTCGAGCGTGCCCGCGTTGTTGATCAGCACGTCGAGCCGTCGCGCGAACTTGCCGCCGAAGGCCAGGTCGATCCCGGCGATGAGCGTGGCGGGGCCTTCGTGGCGGCTGAGGTCCGCGTGGATGGCCTCGGCTTCGCCGCCGGCTGCCTGGATTTCGCGGACCACGGTTTCCGCACCGTCACGGCTCGAACTGTAATGCACGAGGACGGCCGCACCGTCCCGAGCAAGGCGGAGGGCGACGGCGGAGCCAATGCCGCCGGAGGCACCGGTGACGAGGGCGATTTTGCTGGTGAGCGGCAGGTTCATGATCGGGTGGCGTTCCGGGGGCGTGGGCAGATGCACGCTCCGTAAACAGTAATCGGGGCCCGGCCCGGATCGCGGCGGAAGATCCAGACTGATTCTTCCGGATGAGACAAGGCGATGTGCAGCGGACTTTGACGTTTCGTACCACCCGCTGCATCGTGGGAATGAGTTGAGCAACAACGCGCTCGAAATAAAAATTCTGGAAAGACTGCGAAAATTGCGGGCCGGGACGACGATGTGTCCGGGGAGGTTATCGGTGGATCTCGGGTCGCGCCTGGAGCAACTGCGACCGACTTTTTTGGCGATGGCCCGGGACGGGCGCATCGCCATCCTGCAACACGGAGCCGCAGCGGACCTGGATCAGCTCAAAGGTCCGTTTCGGGTTGCTGCCGTTCAATCGTGAAGACCGCGATAGAACTCATCCAGCGCGCGGTCAAAATAGATCCATGCCTTCGCGCTGGGGTGGCCGGAATCGTTGAAAAAGAAGCGGTCTTCTTCGTGGTCGGAGTAATCGCGCACCGGATAGCCGGAAGGGGCGATGGCGGCGGCGAGGCGTGCATAGTAGATGCGTCTCCCGGCCGGACTCGTGCCGCCGAGATCGCGGTAGGTTCCGTTGAAGGGCTGGCTGACGAACATCGCGTCGGCCCCGAGTTCCTTGAGGCCGGTCAGCAGGAGCGCGAGGTCGTCCCATTCCCGGGAGCCCTGCATTCCGGCCACGAAATCGGCGTCGCGGCTGCCGGGCACCTGCGGACGGATGCGCCGTTCGTGCTGCGGCTTTTTTGAGGGCGGGGCCGTGGCCGCGCTGTAAACGGTGCCACCGCCGCGCTGGCGGTCGCGGGCCTCGGCGTCGGCGGCGAGACGCGGCCAGTCGAACACGACGGCATCGGACCGTTCGTCCGGGCGGGCCGGGTGGCCGTCCTTCGTGCGCGGTCCGGGTAAACGGCGCGGGTAAACGAGCATTTCGCGCAGGATGGCGCAGGATTCCAGGCGGGCCAGGAGCACGTTCTGCGCTTTGCCGAGGGGAGTCAGCGCGGCGAAAAGCAGACGGTGAGCCGTGGTCGGGTCGGAGAGGCATTCCAGCGCGCCCTTGAGGAGCCGCTGATCCTTGAGGGCAGCCGGATAATCGCGGAGGCGGAGGGCGATTTTTTGCCTGGTTTCCGGGCTCAACTCATCGCCGAAAACCCACGCGCTCACCTGGGCCGAAGTGAGGTTGGAATCGACGGCGTTTTCGGTGGCGCTTTCCTTGGCGAACCACGTTGGGGAAAGGATGATCGCGGTCTTCTTTCCGCGCACGGCGGGACCAACGGCAGCCAGTTTTTGCAAGATCATCAAGCACTGCGTGCCGCCTCGACCAATGGGAAACACGGTGAAGCCCGACGGTTTCGCGCGGAAAAAGGCGTCGGGGCGGTTGTCGGCGTCGCGGTCGAGTTCGGAGCTGCCGTAGATTGGCAGGATGTCGGGGAGGGTGAATGCCTGCGTCTGGAGAACGTTGCCGGTCAGTTTGATCGGGGAAGTGAAGGCGGCAAAGAGCGTCATGCGACGCGGCAGTTGGCGGATGACGTAAAGTTGGATGCCGGAGAAGAGGAGAGCCACCGTGGCGGCAGCGAGGAGGGCGGGCGCCAGGTGCGAAGGGGGTGCCGTTGGCCGCATCACTATCGCCATTCGTGTCGGGGGTATTTGCGTTGGAGTTCCTGTTTGTGTTTGGGGTAGCTCTCGCGCCAGAAGTTAGCAAGGTCCTGGGTGACCTGGATGGGTCGGTGATTGGGTGCGAGGACCTGGATCGTGACGGGAATCCGTCCGGCGGCAACTTTCAGGCCGCCGGTGATGTCATAAAGTTCCTGGATGCGGGCGGCGAGGATGGGAGGCGTCGAAGGACTGGACGGGTCTTCCGAGTAAGTGAGTTTGACCTTGCGAGGGCCGCGGGTCGTGACGAGTTCAATGCGTTCGGGGGAGTAGGTTTCGATCCACGTCTGCTGCTGCGGGGAGAGCCAGCTTTTGAGCGTGGGCCAGACCGCACGGTCCTTGATGGCTTTATAAGTCGTCGAGCCGTAGCAAAGTTGTTCCATGAGAGCGCGGCGGTCGTCGGGGGTGATCGGGGGGAGGCCGAGTTCGGGCATCCAGACGGCAAGGCTGTTGAGGCGGGCGATCCATTGCTCCACGGCGGCGTCCCAGTTTTTCAGCGGGCAGCGTCCAGAGAGAATTTCCGTGGCGAGGAGGGCGGCGGCCTGTTCGGCGGGCGGGTCGTCGGCTTCTTTTTCGGCGAGGGCGAGGTCGCGGAATCGGCGCTGGCGGCGAACCAGGACGCGACGGACGGTATCGTCGTAGAAGACTTCCTCGGTTTCGGAGAAGTCGGCGGGGAAGAGTTCGCGCAGCCAGTCTTCTTCGATGGCGGTGGCCAGCGTGAGGAGAGTGGCGAGTTCGTCCTGGCCACCCTTCTGAATTTCGCGGACCTCGGCGGCGACCAGAAGCTTCGCTTTCCCGACGGCGCTCTCGCGGGCGAGGACGCCCCGGCGGTTGCCGACGAGTTGGCAGCGCAACGTGCCTTCGTCCAGGCGGCGCGCGAGTTGGTCGGAGAAGCCGACGAGGACGCATTTTTGAATGGATGCCGTGTTATCGGCAACGGAAATCGGAAGCGAAGGGGAGTCAGCGGCGGGGCGGCGCACGGAGTCGGCGTCGATCTGCAAGAATTGCTCGAAAAGTTCACCGGCCTGGCGGGCAGTGAGGGCGTGGATGCCCAAACGGCGGCAGCGGGCAGGGTCGAACTTGCTGTTTTCCGCGTAGCGAAAGGCGCGCATCAGCAGGAAGAAATCGCTGTCGTGCTCGTCGCCGAGAACGTCCGCACGATCCTGTTCCATCTGCCGGCCTTCGCTGCGCGTGAAGAGATTGCGTGACTGCGTGAGGGCCGCGAGGAGGGCGACGGGGCGGACGCAGTTCCATTCGCGCGCGGCGAGGAGCATCCGGGCGTAACGCGGATGGACCGGAAATGTGAGCATCTGGCGACCCATCGTCGTGATTTGGCCGGTCGTGCGGTCGAGCGCGCCGAGGTCCTTGAGCAGGTTTTCGGACCGGTCGAGGCTCTTGCGGTCGGGCGGTTCGAGCCAGCGGAAGGTGTGGATGTCGGTGACGCCGCTGGCGTGGAGAGTCAGGACGACTTCGGCCAGGTCGAGGCGGCGGACCTCGGGGGTTTCCTGCGCGGGGCGGTCCTGGTGCTCCGGCTCGGTCCAGAGGCGCAGGCAGTGGCCGGGGGCGGTGCGACCGGCCCGGCCCGCGCGCTGGTCGGCGGAGGCACGGCTGATCTTTTCGACGAGCAGCGTGTTGATGCCCCGATACGGGTCGAAGCGGGCAATCCGGGCCTGGCCGGAGTCGATGACGAGGCGGACGCCGTCGATGGTGAGACTGGTTTCGGCGACGTTCGTGCTGACGACCACCTTGCGCTTGCCGTCGTAGCGCGCCACGGCGGCATCCTGATCGGCGGGCGGGAGTTCGCCGTGGAGCGGGAGCACGATCCAGCCGCCGGGAAGGGTGGCGCGGAGGGCACTGATCGTGCGGTTGATCTCGTAGCTGCCCGGCATGAAGACGAGGGCGTCCCCTTCCGGGTGGATGCGGAGGAGGCGGATGAGTTCCTCGGCGGCGAGGTCCCAAGGGGCGATGCGGTCGAACGGGGCGGGGCGGGGGAGGTACTCGACCGTGACGGGGTAAGTGCGCCCGGTGGAGGTGAGGGTTTCGCAGGGGGCGAGGTATTTTTGCAGGATGGCGGTTTCCAGCGTCGCCGACATGACGATCAGGAGGAGGTCGGGGCGCGTGGTTTCCTGGATTTGCAGGGCGCGGGCGAGGGTGATGTCGCCGTAGAGATGGCGCTCGTGGAATTCGTCGAAGACGAGGGCGGAGACACCCGGGAGGGTCGGGTTGGCGAGCATCTGGCGCAGGAGAATGCCTTCGGTCACATACTCGATGCGGGTGCGGCGGCTGGTGACGTTGTCCAGGCGGATGCGGTAGCCAATTTCGTCGCCGACGCGGCTGTTTCCCCGTTCGCGGGCAACGCGGGCGGCGAGCATCCGGGCGGGGAGGCGGCGGGGCTGGAGGACGACGGCGCGGTCATCGACGCCCAGGAGTCCGGCGTCGAGGAGCATTTGCGGAACCTGCGTCGATTTGCCGGAACCGGTGGGAGCCTGGAGGACAATGCGGCGGGTCCCGGAGCGGAGACTGAGGATCAGGTCATCCGCCAGTTCGTAGATGGGGAGACGGTCGAGCTGGGACATCAGTACGTAAGGAATTTGATGGGTTGCCGTGGGTCGAACCAGCCCTGATAAATCGGGAAGACAACCAGCCTAACTGCCTATCCGGAAAACCCACGCGTTTTTTCTTACGCCCCTGCCGGGGCTTCGGGCGAATGGCACTTTTCCCCGGGGCTTACGCCCCGGGCTAAACTCTGCCGCCCCTGCCGGGGCTGAAACCGGGTTTTTCGGATCGGCAGTAAGCATCTGCGAAAGAGAATCGCGGTGGATGGCGATCTCCGAGCGCCCTGTGTTCCCGGCGGCGCAGCCGCCATGCTGCCAAGCCTTTTAGACCGCGACGCGGTCCCGAAAACATGGTGCTCGGAGATCGCCATCCACCTGGAAACCTTCTCGTACATCCTTAGCAACGGAAATTGGCGCAATGCTCCCGCGACAAAAAATGACCAATGCGGCGCATACCGGTCGTCAAGAATGTCACGAAGGTCGCCACGCTCACCTCGGACCAGCAGCCAAACACCAAGGGAAATCAGGGCGGTAAATCCGGCGGCGGCACCGCCAATTTTGCGGTCGACGAGCGAAGCAAGGAAAAGCGGCAACTGCATCTCGAGACGATAACGCATCCTCTCCGGCACCGCGAGACCGACACGAGCGGGTCGCCCGGAAGTGGATCAGTCCGTGCCGTTTTCGGGGCCGAGCCAGGCTTCTTCCATCGCCTCCTGATAGTAATCTTCGAGCTTCCGTGCCTGGACGTTGAGGGAGAAGTTTTCCGTGACCGCCTTGGCGGCTGCTTCCGACATGGCCGTCAGCAGGGGAGGATTCGCGGCGGCGTCGATGAGCGCCTGACCGAGCGCGACATGATCTTTTTCAGCGACCAACACGCCGCTAACGCCGTTTTCCACGGCTTCGGGGATGCCACCATGTTTCGTGGCAAAGACGGGCAGGCCGGTGGCCATCGCTTCGAGCAGGGAATTGGGGACCCCTTCCTGGTTGCCGTCCGTGCCTTGCTCGCTGGGATGGAGAAAAAGGTGCGCTTCCGAGAGGTGCTTCCGCAGGTCATCCTGACTGACGAACCCGGCGAAGCGAACCTTGTCGGCAATTCCCAGTTCGGAGGCGAGATCCTGCAACGCGATTTTGTCGGGTCCGTCACCGGCGACGGTGAAGGACGCCAGCGGGTAAATCTTCGCAAATTGCACGAAGGCCCGTAGACTCGTGGCGACCCCTTTCTTCTCGATCAATCGGCACGCTTGCAAAAGCCGCCACGCGCCGTCCGTGGGCCAGGTCCTGGCCTGAAAGGGGAACTTGGCCAACGGGATGCCCGTGCGGTTGACCCGGATTTTCTCCGGCGGGCAGCCGAGGCGGATCAACGCTTCGAGCAATGATTGCGACCGGGCAAGGACGAGGTCCACGCGGCCCAGCATGTCGAGCAACGCCTGGCGGTAAGGGGGGTGATCCACCTCCACCAACACGTCCGCACCATGAAAGGAAACAATGACGGGATAGCGCCGCGTCTGCTCCCCCAGCAAAGGCAGGAGTTGCACCGCCACGTTACCGAAGAAAATGTGCAGGAGCTGGCAGCGGTGTGCCCGGAGTTCGACTCTCAGTCGATCAGTCTCATTCCGACTCAGCAGAAGCGGACGGCGGAAGATCTGCCGGTCAATGATGCGCCGCAGCCAACGCCAACCCCCCTTCGGAACCACCACGACTTCGCCGAATGGGAAGTCGCTTTCGTTTTCGCGCTTCTGCGTGAAAACCTTGATCTGAAAGCGGTTCACCGCCGACACCTGCCGGTAGATGTGCTGCATCTCCGGCTTGAGAAAAGTGGCGCAGTAACATGCGACCGTCCGGCGGCGATTCACGGGGACTAAAACTCGACCGTCACGAGCTTGATGCCCTGCGGACGCTGATAGGGATCGTCCACTTCGTGACGGGTCACGTCGCGGCCGGTGCCATAGGCGTCGGGGGCGGCGGGATTGATCATCTGAAACTTGTCGTTGGCGCGGACGGTGCGGGCGACGACGCCGTCGGTGCCATTGGATTGCACGGTGAATTGCGTGCGCGCGGCGCGTTGCTGACGGGCGATCGTGGGACTGTTGGCGCGCGAAATCGTCCCGGAAGCGCGAGAATTACTCCGCGAGGTGTTGGACGGCGCCTGGGCATGGAGGGAATTCGCGGCGCAAAAACTGGCAGCCACGGCGAGAACGAGGAGCGAGATTTTCATGTTGGTAAGGTGGACTGGAGCCCCAGCCTAGCGAGGCCGGAACGGGTTGTCACCGCTGTTTCGTCCGCCGCCCACGATTAGACCGTATGGGACCTCCGGCTGGAAGCCGGCGGAAGGAACCAAGATTCAAGAACCGAGATCCAAGGAGGTAAGGAGAGATTTAGGGTTTGGGAAGAGGGGCGAATCCGGGGCAGGGCTAATGCATCAAATTTCCGCGTTCCTTTCCGTCTGTCATCCTGAGCGAGCCGAAGGACCTTCCCCGCCTGAAAACACCGGCAGAGCGGTCTCAATCCCTGACCCGGGTCTCCTTTACCGCCGGGAGTGGCCCCACTGGCTTTCAGCGTGGGAAGGTCCCTCGGCTCGCCCGAGGCTCGCTCAGGATGACAGAAGTTTTGGTACGTCGGCCCTGAGATCCGAGGCTTTCGCCGGAAGTCCATCGCGTTGTCGGGAATAGTCGGGGCGTTTGCCGTGGCGCGTTTCCCCGCTAAGGTGTGGCGATTGCATGAAGGCAACCGTCGAACTCCAGGTGCTCAATGAGCTGGGCCTCCACGCCCGCCCGGCCACGGAGTTCGTACGTTGCGCGTTGCGATTCAAGACAACGACGATCCGCTTTCACAAGAGCGCGCAAACGTTCACCGCGACCAGCATCCTGGAGGTGCTCAGCGCGGAGATGGATCAGGGAACGTTGTTCACCCTGGAAGCGGAGGGGCCGGAGGCCGAAGCGGCAGTGGAGGCGTTCACCGCCTTGATGCTGCGCATTCGTGACGACGAAGAAGCAGATCGTAAGCGTTAAAAAGGAGCGTTGCCGTGACGGATGCTCTCCATATCACCGATTATCTGGCGCGCGCCCGGTGGGTCATCGCGTTGGAAGCGGACGAGTTGCGGCGGTTGCACGACCGGCTGGACGGTCCGGCTTTCGCGCAGGCGGTGGACCTGCTGCTGCGCTGTCTGGAGAATCGCGGCAAGATCGTCGTGGTCGGCGTGGGGAAGAGCGGCCACATCGGCGAAAAGATCGCCGCGACGCTGACCAGCACGGGCTCACCCGCCGTCGTGCTCAACAGCCTGAACGCGCTGCACGGAGATCTGGGCGTCGTCGCCGACGGGGACGCGGTGCTCGCGCTGAGCGCCAGTGGCGAGACCGATGAGATGCTCAACCTGCTGCCCGCGCTTTTGCGGTTCGACGTGACGCTGATTGCCCTGACGGGCGGCATGGACAGCACGCTGGCGCAATCCAGCCAGGTTTCGTTGGACGTGAGCGTCACCCAGGAGGCGTGCCCGCTCAACCTCGCACCGACGAGCAGCACCACCGTCATGCTGGCGCTGGGGGATGCGCTGGCGATGGTGTTGCTGGAGGCGCGCGGCTTCGAGAAGGAGGATTTCGCCAAGTTCCATCCCGGCGGGCGGTTGGGGCGCAGCCTCCTATTGAAGGTGCGGCAGGTGATGCGTCCGAAGGCGGAAGTGGCGCTGGTCGCGCCGGAAGATTCCATTCGGCAGGTGCTGGCCGAGATCGCACGGCACCGCGCCGGGGCGGCGGTGGCCGTGGACCCGGACGGGCGGTTGGCGGGGATTTTTACCCACGGGGATTTTGCGCGGCACTTCCAGCATGACGGGGCGCTGGGCGACAAGCCAGTGCGGGATTACATGACGCCCTCGCCCGTGACGATCCAGGGGGATCGGCTGGCGGTGGAAATCTTGCAGTTACTCGAACACAAGCGCATCGACGATCTGGTGGTGGTGGACAGCGAGGGCCGTCCCATCGGCCTGGTGGATACGCAAGACTTGACGCGGCTCAAATTGCTGTAAAGCTTGCTCTCCCCGCGTGGCGGAAAGGATGAAGGATGAAGGATGAAGGATGAAGGCAAAGGAGCCGAGTCCAGGCATCCCTGCCTTTTTCTGTTTGTGCCGCCTTCATCCTTCATCCTTCATCCTTCATCCTTTCTCCCAATGGCAGCCGCAAACGACCTCCGCAAAGGACAGGCCATCCGCTACAACAACGAAATTTACGTGGTGCTCGAAGTGACGCACCGCACGCCCGGCAACCTGCGGGCCTTCGTACAGGCGCTCATCCGCTCCATCAAGACCGGCAAGAGCAGCGACGTGCGCTTTTCCTCGACGGAAAAAGTCGAGTTGGTCGAGGTGCACCGTGAGACCCTGGAGTTTTCCTACAAGGACAAGGACGAGTACCACTTCATCGACCCCAACACCTACGAGGACACCCTGTTGCACGAGGCGCTGATCGGCGGCGGCAAGGACTATCTGACCGAGAACCTGCCCGTCACCGTGCTGTACGCCGAGGGCAAGCCGGTCGAAGTGGAAATGCCCGCCAGCGTGACGCTCAAAGTGATCGAGTCCGCCGAAGGCGTGCGCGGCGACAGCGCGAACAACGTGCAGAAGCCCGCCAAGCTGGAAACCGGCAAAATCGTGCAGGTGCCGCTCTTCATCAAAGAGGGCGAACTGGTCAAGATTTCGACTAGCAACGGCGCTTACATGGGCCGGGCATAGCCGGACGGTGTTGCTTTTTGCTTGAACGGGCCGGGAAGTTGCGGTCCGATGGCCGCCTGATGGCCCGGCGCAAACGCACCCCGCCCGCCGCCCCCCGGCGCTCGAACCTCTCCTCCCGGCGGGAAGTGCCGGACCCGCCGCGCGCGACCCTCTCGCGGCAGGTCTTCGTCACCGAAGCGTGGATGATTCCGACCCGGTGGTTGAAGTGGATCAGCGCCGTGTCGCTGCTGCCGATCTGCTGGGTGGCGAGCAAGACGTTCTTCGAGGAGTTCAGCCGCGCGGGGCTGCGCCATCATTTCTGGGCGACGGACGAGTTCCGTTACTTTGCGGGGGGCGCACTGGCATGGACGGTCGCCTTCTTCGTGTTTCCCCGGCCGCTGGTCGTGTACGTTTTCGGGCACGAACTGACCCACGCGCTCTGGGTCTGGATGCAGGGCGGCGTCGTGAGCGATTTCAAGGTCGGGCGGGAGGGCGGCTACATCATCGCCGACCGGCGGGATTTCGTGGTGTCGCTCGCGCCGTATTTTTTCCCGTTGTACAGCATCGCGGTCATCGGGATTTACGCGGCGCTGGCGTGGTATTACCCGGAGGCGTGGCATTACCGGCACTGGATGTTCGCCGCGCTGGGACTGACGTGGGGGTTCCACCTTTCGTTTACCTGCTGGATGATTCCCAAGCAGCAGACGGACCTCCTGCTGCACGGGACGTTTTTTTCGTTGGTCGTGATCTATCTGGCGAACCTGCTGGTGCTGACGGTGGGGTTGATCGTGGCCTGTCCGCAGGTGCATTGGGACCATTACGGACGGGAGTTGATGGGCAACGCGGCGGACGTGGTGACGTGGGGTTGTCACCAGTTCGGCGTCCAGCCGTGGTGGCTTTGAGGAGGCTGGAGCCAAGAGTGAAGGTGCAGGCGTGCGCGAAAAAACGGGTGGGCGGCAACCGTTCCCTTGCACCAAGCGTTGTGCTTATTGGTGAAAAAGTTCTCCGTCGATTCCGGTCTCATCCTGTTGGGAGCAATGCTGATCCTGGCGGGTTGCGGCAGTAGTGTTCCTCTGATCCCGGCGGCACCGGTCGGCCCCGTCAACTCGCCTGCCGAAGCGCAGGCATTATTGATGGCGTGTTTGGATGCACATGGCGGGAAGGCCGCTTACGCACGTTTGCACGACGTGAATGTCCGCTTTGACAGCCATTGGTCTTCCGTCGGGCCCAGGTTGCAGCCGAAGCTTTCCGATACCGGATTCCGCGAGGGCAGCGAGGAGCGGTATTTGAGCGGCGGCAGCAATGGCGGCTGGATCGTCGGGCAGAGCCACCACGGACCCAAAGGGGAGAAATTCGTCGGGAGAACGACGGGCGGCGTGACCGTCTGGTACAACGGGTTGGAATCCGCTGACGCGGAGGCAAAAGCGGCGGCATCGCTGGTGACGGACGCTTACTCAATGTTCGTGTTCGGACCGGATTTTTTTGTCCGCCGGGGGGCGGCGTTGCAGAAGCTAACCGCGGGTGGAGACGTGGACGGCGATGCGTGCGACCAACTGCTCGCGGTGCTGCGGCCGGGGTTCGGTTTGTCCACGGAAGACCGCGTCGTCTTGTCCATCGACCGGCGGACGCACCTGCTGCGGCGGGTGTCGTTTACTTTGAACGCGTTGGAATCGACCAGAGGCGCGGAAGTCCACGTCGATCTTTCCGAGCATCAGCGGCTGGCGGGCGTGATGTTCCCGACCCGGTTTTACGAGCACATCGACCGGCCGGTCAGTCTCGACGCCCACCGCTGGCAACTACTGGGTTTTGATGTGAACCGGGGGTACATGGCGGCGGACGTGGCGGGTCCGGTGTTCAAGGGAAAGGCGGCGGCTCCGGCGAAGGGGAGGTGAGGAGATCGGGCGCGTGCTGACGGCGGGCCGAGCGCATGGTCGAACCGGACGGGCCGGCGGCCCAACAGGGACAGCTGGGACAGCCGTCCCTTCCATGAAGGGCGGTTGCAGAGCGGCGGGGTTTGGGCGAAAAGGTTCGCTCGCTCATGTTATCCATCGACGCCACCCGCCTGTTGCTGGGCGTTTTGCTGCTGCTGTTGGGTCGGCGGCTGTTCTGGTTATTCGTCGGTGTGGTGGGATTCGTCGGCGGCCTGCGGCTGTCCGAACACCTGTTGCCGGGACGGCCCGACGACGTGGTGATCGTGTTTTCCATCGTCGTCGGATTGATCTCCGCCGTGTTGGCCATCACGCTGCGCAAGCTGGCCTTGGGCGTGGCCGGGTTCCTGGCTGGCGGGTACCTGTTGATGCAGTTGCTGGCGGTGACGGTGGAAACCGCGCCCCCAGCGGCGGGCGGGCTGGCGCCCTGGATGGTGTTCGTGGTGGGCGGCCTGGTGGGCGCGGTTTTGATGAACGCCGTGTTCGGCTGGACGCTGATCATCCTTTCCTCCATCGGCGGTGCCGCGCTGATCTGCGAGTGCGTCCACGGGTTGAACAGCCAGATCATGACGGCCATCTTCACCGCGCTGGCCATCCTCGGTGTCCTGGCGCAGAGCGGGCTGATCCGGCGGCGCGGGCGGCCCGAATGAGTGTTCCCGGCGGGTGTCTGCTGGACTTCTGCGTTCCGCCTTTTAACTTCTGACTTCTCTTTATTATGAAGGTTTCCCTCAACTGGCTGCGTGAATACGTGGATTACGATGGCACCCCGAATGCCCTGGCGGAACTGCTCACGATGGCGGGGGTCGAGGTCGAGCGGATCGAGACGCGCGGGCTGAATCTGGACAAGGTGGTCGTCGCGCAGATTCTTTCCCGCGAGCAGCACCCCAACGCCGACCGCCTGGGGGTGTGCCGGGTGGAGGACGGCTCCGGCCAGCCGCCGCGCCAGATCGTGTGCGGCGCGACCAATTACAAGGTCGGCGACAAGGTGCCGCTCGCGCTGCCCGGCTCGGTGCTGCCCGGCGACGTAACGATCAAGGTCGGCAAATTGCGCGGCGTGGAGAGCGAGGGGATGTTGTGCAGCGCGAAGGAGTTGCGGCTGGCGGACGACGCGGAGGGATTGCTGATCCTTTCGCCGGATGCGCCGGTGGGCGCGCCGATTGGCAGTCTGTTCCCGAGCGACACGATTTTTGATCTGGAGATCACGCCCAACCGGGCGGATTTGCTCAGCCACGTCGGGCTGGCGCGCGAGGTGGCGGCCCTGACCGGCAAGACGCTCAAGGACCCGGTGGAACTCATCGAGACCCCGCCCGGCGGCGAGCCGCACGCGCACCTCAATCTGATGATCGCCGCCAATGCCCGCGAGGCGTGCCCGATCTACACCGCACGGATCATCGACGGCGTGAAGGTCGGCCCGAGCCCGGATTGGCTGCGGTCGCGGCTGGAGTCCGTGGGGGTGCGCTCGATCAACAACGTGGTGGACATCACCAACCTCGTGATGCTGGAACTCGGCCAACCGCTGCACGCGTTTGACGCCGCGCACGTCGGCCCCGGCGGGCTGGGGGTGCGCCTGGCCAGCGCGGGGGAGGAGTTGCTGGCGCTGGACGGCAAGACGTACAAGCTCCAGCCGCACCACCTCGTCATCGCGCGCGGGGACGGCAACGTCGCCGAAGCCCTGGCGGGCGTGATGGGCGGGGAAGAAAGCGGCGTGACCGAGAAGACCACGCGCATCGTGCTGGAAAGCGCCTACTTCACTCCGGCGGGTATCCGGCGCACGTCGCGCGAACTCGGCCTGAGCAGCGACGCCAGCTATCGCTTCGAGCGCGGCGTGGACCCGGCGGGGGTGGTGGCGGCCTCGCGGCGGGCGGAAGACCTGATTCTGGAAATCTGCGGCGGGCAGTCGTTGGGGATCTCGGAGCGGCACGATCTCGGCAGCGTGGCCGAGGACGATTACATCATCCCGCTGCGGCTGGACCGGGTGCGGCAGGTCCTCGGGACGGACATTTCCGCCGAGCGCGTGGAGGAAATTCTCAACGGCTTCGGCTTGAGGAAGGTTTCCGACGTGGACGACGAATTGCTGCACGGGGATGCGTGGACCCAGGCGGAATGGGAGATTCCGTCGTACCGCACGGACCTGCGTCGGGAGATCGACCTCATCGAAGAAGTAACCCGCGTGTTCGGCCTGGATCAGGTGACCGGTCGCGCGCAGGCGAATTTTGCGCCGACCAGCGCGGTGGACCGCGACTATGATTTCATGCTGGCCTTACGGCGAAAGCTGGTGGGTCTGGGTTTCACGGAAGCGCGCAATGTTTCGCTGGTGCGTCAGGAGGCCAACGCGGGCGGGGTGCCGCTCAAGAATCCGTTGACCGAGGATGGCGCGGTCCTGCGCGGCACGCTGCTGCCGGGCCTGCTGGCCACGGCGGGGCGGAACGTCCGCCTGGGCAGCGCCGACCTGCGCTTGTTCGAGATTGGACGGGTCTTTTCCTCCGAGACGCCCGCCGGACAGGCGGAGCCGTGGATGGTGGCGATGGTGATGACGGGTTCGGCCCAGACCAGCCAGTGGCGGCATGGCGCGGCAGGACGGGCCGCCGACGTGCATGATTTGCGGGCCAAGGTGGAACGACTCGTCGCTCCGGGCGAGGTGGAGTTGCGGGCGGTTCCTCCCGGCGCGGACCGACCCGACGGTGGCGGCCTCGCGCTGCTGGCGCACGTCTTCGTGGGCGGGGAAACGGTGGGGGCGGTCGGGCAACTTGCCCCTTCGCGGGCAAAAGCGCTGGAACTGCGCGGCGATGTCCTCGTCGCCGAGTTAAAGGTGGCGGCGTTGCAGGCTATCGGCGGCGGGGGATACAAATTCACCGCTCCGGCGCGGTTTCCGAGCGTTACCCGCGACCTCGCGGTCGTGGTGGATCGCTCCGTGGAGCATGGTGCCATCGTGGCGGCGTTGCTCGGAGCGAAGGAGCCGTTGCTCACGTCCGTGGAGCTTTTCGACGTGTTCACCGACGACAAAGGCGAAAAAATCGCGGCGGACAAAAAGTCGCTCGCATATTCGTTGACATTTCGGGCGGAAGATCGCACTCTCAAGACCGAGGAAGTCAACGCGGCCCACGCGCGTTTGAAGGCTGCGTTGCAGAATGGTTTTAACGGTCTTCAATTCAGGGAATGATTGAACGTGGGCCTGAAAGGTGGGTCCAAGTTTTCAGTTCTTTTCAGCACAAGTTTTCGCGCCAGCCATCCGGGACGGGTGGAGTTGGCGAATCCGCTTTACCCTGCGGTGTTCGAGATCACAGCGCATCATCCCGGACCGATAATCTACTACTAAGGGAGCTAGGCTGACGGACGAGAAGACAGGCCTTGATTGGAAGTCTGATCCTCTGTCAGTGGGTTACCCGCCGTTTCCAGAAGGGAACGGGAATGGCGCTCAACGGCACAGGCGGGGTAAAAATTACAATGAGGGGACGGTTCAATCGAACCGGCCCCTCAAAGTTTTCCGGCGGGAGCAAAATTTGTCCGCAGATTTCACGGATTTCCGCAGATTTGGAGAGGAAGCGGTGAGTCAATCGATTTGCCCTCCTGCTTTATTCATCGGCGTAAATCTGCGAAATCTGCGGACAATTCTTTCTTCTTCCTGCATGTTGCGTTCACATGAAATCTCAGTTGGTGCTTGAAGACGGACGCGTGTTCCACGGGGAATCTTTCGGGGCGGAGGGGACGCGCATCGGCGAGGTCTGCTTCAACACCGCGATGACCGGTTACCAGGAGGTGCTCACCGACCCCTCGTACTACGGCCAGATCGTCGCCATGACGTATCCACTCATCGGCAATTACGGCATCAACGAGGCGGACGGCGAAAGCGCGCACCCGCAGGTCAAAGGTTTCGTGATCGAGGAACTGAGCGAGTTTCCGAGTTCCTGGCGTTCACAAACTTCCCTGCCTGAATATCTTGCCACGCATGGCATCGTGGGCATCCAGGGGATCGACACCCGCGCGTTGACCCGTCATCTGCGCGAACGCGGCGCGATGAAATCATGCCTCACCACCGAGAATCTCACGGTGGAAGAAGCGCGCCGCCGCGCGTCGGAAGGGGAGGGGGTGGTCGGCATGGATTACGTCCGGGTCGTCACCACGCCGGAGCCCTACGATTGGGACCCGGACGACGCCAATAGCCGCCGCTGGGACGTGACCCGCTCCGCGGGCGAGACGGACCCGTCAGCATCCGCACTGCCACCGGCCCGCTACCAGATCGTCGCTTACGACTACGGCCTGAAGCGCAACATTTTGCGCCGGTTGCGGCAACACGGATTCAAGGTGCGGGTCGTCCCGGCGGGCACCACTGCGGCCGATGTATTGTCACTGAAACCCGATGGCATCTTCCTCTCCCCCGGTCCCGGCGATCCTTCCGCGCTGGATTACGTGCATCGCTCCGTGCGTGATCTCCTGGGCAAAAAGCCGATCTTCGGCATCTGCCTGGGCCATCAAATGCTCAGCCATGCCTTCGGCGGGCGGACGTACAAGCTCAAGTTCGGTCATCATGGCGGCAACCAACCGGTGCAGGACCTCGCCACGGGCCGGGTGGACATCACCGCCCAGAACCACGGTTTCGCGGTGGACCCGGACTCGTTGCCGCCCGAGGTCGAGGTGACGCACATCAACCTCAACGATCACACGGTCGAGGGTTTGCGGCACCGTTCCTTGCCGGTATTCAGCGTGCAATACCATCCGGAAGCGGCTCCCGGCCCGCACGACGCGCTGCATTTCTTCGAGCAATTCGGCAAACTCATTGATGATTCGCGTTAGAATTGGTAAGGGGAAATACGCAGGAGATTTGCGGTCCCGCCGGGTTTGCCTTTACTTCTGAGTTCTGCCTTCTTACTTCTGACTTTGTAAAAACCTCCCCCTATGCCGAAGTTGAAAATCACGATGCCCGAAACGGGCGAGGTCACGCACGAACTCGTGGATGAAACCATCACGGTCGGTCGCGTGGCGGAAAATTCGCTCCAGATCGAGCACACGAGCGTCAGCAGCCGACACGCGCAGTTGAGCCTGCTGCCCAATGGCAATTACCAGTTGACCGACTTCAACTCGACCAACGGCACCCGCGTCAACGGCGCGCCGGTGACCGAAGCCGCGTTGCGCAACGGCGACCGCGTCCGCTTCGGCAACATTGACACGGCCTATCTTTCCGACGACCAGGGTCACCGCGAGCCGCTGCCCGCTGCCGTGGAGCCGGAGGCCACCCCCGCCAAGGAGAGCCGCAAGCCGACCAACTTTGAAAATGCCTCGCCGTTTCAAAAGAAAGGCAAGGAAAAAGACCCGACCGGATTGTACATCCTGATCTTCGCGGGCGTGGCCGTGGTGGCCTTCATCGCGGCGTTGGTCACGATCTTTATGCTCCACGCCTGAGCGGGCGCTGCTCTGGTGCCCCCCGTCCCTCTGCCTGCCCTGCGCTGCCCTTATCGGCCAGCCGCGCCGACCCTCGACGGAGCCGGCCCTTGGTGGTCCGGCCTCGAACCGGTCACTCTGCGCGAGAACGTTTTCGGCGGCGATCCCGCCCAGGCCACCCGCGTCCACACCGCCTGGGATGAAACGGGCTGGCGGATCGTCTTCGAGATGGACGACCTGCGTCCGTGGGCGACGCTGACCCAGCGTGACGGCCCATTGTGGACCGAGGAAGTCGTGGAAATTTTCATTGATCCGGTGGGTGATCTGGAAAGCTATTTCGAGGTGGAAATCAACCCGCTCGGCACCGTGGTGGACCTCGTCCTGCGCCGGACCCTGAGCGGATGGCGCAAGGATTTCGGATGGCACGTGGATGGTCTGGTCAGCGCGGCCCGTCGTACCGCCACGGGATGGGCGGCCGAATTGACGATCCCGTTCGAGGCCATCGTGGCCGCACCGCCACAGGTGGGAACATCCTGGCGCGTGAATTTTCTACGCATCGACCGTCCGAACGGGCCAAATACAGACGCGGAACTCAGCGCTTGGTCACCGACAACCGTCCGCAATTTTCACCGTCCCGAGTTCTTTGGGACGGTGGAATTTGTTGGAAAACAACTTTCCGAATATCACGCTGTTTGACCGCGGTGCGTTTAGCGGGAGCAAAACCTCTGGAGCCGTTGCGCGGCGAAGCGTCTGCCGCCGCGCTCGGGGGGGCATAATCCACCCGGCGGATGACGATCTCAAACCATCCGCTCAATAGACCTCCGGCAACCGTCCGCAGATTGCGCAGATTTTCGCAGATGACCAGCCGAGGAACTGCTTGGATTGTCTTTTCCTCCCTCCCATCGGCGGAAATCTGCGAAATCTGCGGACGGTTGCCGATTGTTGCCGGAAGTCTAATCGTCCTGCCACCAATCGCCCACCGTCGGTGCAGATACCCGCAACGGTTCGGTGACGCTCCCGGTGTTTTGAAAAACGATTTCC
>CAHJWO010000053.1 GCA_903642295.1 PVC group bacterium
CCCGCGCCGTGCCCGGCCGTCCGGCATCCTCGGCGGTGTCGCTGACCGCCGCCGACTGCCTGACGCCCTTCGGCGATGCCCGCGCCTCGGCGGATGCCCTCCTGCGCGGCGAGCGCGCCCTGAAGTTCCAGCCCGTGCTCGGCGGCGAGGGCGGCGACCTCGTGCCGCTGGCGCTGGTCAACGACTGGCAGCCGCCGGAGGGCGGCGAGCCGCGGTGGGCCGGACCCTTCTTTGCCATGCTGGCCCGGGTGCCGGACCGCCCGTGGGGCACGGAGCGTTACCCGATCTTCATCGTCAGCAGCAACTTCGGCATCGACAGCATGTACGCCCACCACCGGCATCCCCGGCCCGAGGCGCAGCTCCCGTACATCCTGCCGCAGCGCCTGACCGCCTGGATGCTCGGGCGGATGGGCTGGGGGCCGAACGTTTCCCATTTCTCCCATGCCTGCGTGTCGGCCAACCTCGGGCTGCTCTACGCCGCGCGGCAGGTCAACGCCGGGCTGGCCGAGGAGGCGCTGGTGGTTTCCTACGATTTCCTGAGTCCGTTCGTGGCGGGCGGGTTCCATGCCATGAAGATCCTGCTGGGCGGCCAGATGCCCGCCCCGTATGCCGAGCGGGAGTTCGGGGCCATCGGGCTGGGCGACGGCGCGGCGTTTGCGGTGGTCTCGCCGACCGGCGCGGGCAACGACGAGTTCCGCCTGGAGGCCCAGGCCGGGTGCAACGAGATGTACCACTTCACCGGCAATCACCCGGAGGGCGCAGGCATGAGCGAATTGGGCCAGCGGATGCGGGCGGCAACCGGCGACCGGCGCGTGTGGATCAAGGGCCACGGCACGGGCACCATCGAAGCAGGCAAGCTGGAGGCGCGGCACATGGCCGGGATTTTCCCGGACGCGCCGCTGGTCGGCTGGAAGGGCGCGCTCGGGCACACGCTGGGCAGTTGCGGGCTGGTGGAACTGGCCATCGCGGCGGAAGCCATCCGCCGGGGCCGTGCGCCGGGCACGGTCGGCACGACCGGTCCGTGCTACAGCGAGCAGGTGGCCACGGAAGCTTTCGACCTGTCGGGTTACGATGGCGTGATCCTCAATGCGTTTGCCTTCGGCGGCGCGCACTACGCCTGTCTGCTCTGCCATGATTAGGTTGCACGCGGTAGGGATGGCTGTCCCAGCCGTCCCATTTGTCTTTGGAAGGGCGTGCTGGCTGGCAATCGCCATCCAGAAAAGTCACGGACGGCTGGGACAGCCGTCAGGACCCCGGTGGTCACCATGATCAAACGTTTCATCGTGCGGGCGGCGGCGGAGGGTCCGTTCGACGGGGCGGTTCCCGTTGAGAAACTGCGCGCCCTGTCGAAGAATTTCCTGCCCAACGCGGCGCGGCGCATGACCCATCTGGGCCTGCTGTTGGGCGAGGCGCTGCGGGAGTTTCCCATCGACCCGGACGACGCCGTCATCTACGCGACGACCTTCGGCGAGACGGTGGCCACCGGGCGTTACCTGGAGAGTTTTCCCACGGCGAGTCCGTTGTTCTTCCAGACGAGCATTCACCCCAGCGCCATCGAACAGGTGCTCATCAACCGGGGGTGTCCCGTGCGCGAGTTGACGCCGCTGGCGGGGCAGCCCGACCTGAGCGCGCAGGCGGCGCTGGCCGCGCTGCTAACCCCCGGCAAGCGTGTGCTGCTGACCGGCGGCGAGGAGGTCGGGACGTGGCTGCGGCAACTGGACGCGGCGTCCAACGTGGGTTTCGGATTCGCGCTGGAACTGGGTGACACGGCGGAAGGCGCGGTGGGTGAGTTGTGTTGGGACGCCCGGCGAGGGGGAGGTCCCGTCACGGAGCGGCCCGCGTCGTCCGCGGCACCGGGGGATTTGCACGAGTTGTTCTTTGCGGTGCGCGAGCGGAGAGCGTTGCGGTGCGCCAGCCCGGCGGGCGGGGAGATCGTGCTGAGTTGGTACTGAAGGTGGTCCATCGCCCGGCCGTGGGTAGCCATCCACCCCGAAATTTCAGGCCGGAGCGGTCGGGCTCGTTGCGCCCAGAAATACCTTGGAACGAAAGAACCGCGCCCCCTCCTGCCGAAAGAATTCCCTCACCGCCGGCGTGTAGTGCGTGCCGTCGTCGTGCGGATTGAAGTCCAGCAGCACCTGGCCGCCCGGGTTGAGCACGTTGGCCCGGAGATCGTCCAGAAAATAACGCCACTCCGGCGGCTCCCACTCTTCCAATCCGGTGGTTCCCGAGGTCCGGGTTTTTTGGAAGCAGATGCAGTGCGAGGTGACCAGGTCGTATTTGCCACCCAGATCGGGCAGCGGGGTAAAGGGATCAATGCGCCCCACGATCCGTTTGACGCCGAATAGCTCGATCATGTCGCGGAACAACGGATTTTCGTCGATGTCGATGCCGACCGCCTGATGCCCCAGGCGCTCGCAGACGTAGAGGAAATAGCCCGAACCGCAGCCCAGGTCGAGCACCCGGACCGGCGCGCGCTGATCGAGCCGGAGGTCCTGCGCGCGTTCGACGTTCACGGTGAGCCAGTATTTCGCGTTGACCCACTTGGCGGAGTTGCCGACCTCGATGGGGTGGCCGGGATCGGAGTAACGCTGGCGCAGGAGGGCCAGTTTCGCCGGATCCAGCGCGGCGAGCATCGGCTTCGTGTCCACCGGATGCGACCAACGGCGGGAGTGCTCCCAGGCACTGAGCAGGCCGTCCAGGGCGAAGAGTTTCTGGAGTTTGCGTTGAAGGTTCATGGCACGAAAAGCTGAGCGTTATTGGATAACGGATGCGGCGGCGGCGCAAGCCCGTTGTACCGGGCTGGTTACCGGTGCCACTCGCGGCAAGATTCCCGAGAACCTGGCGGGAGGGGCCGGGTTTTGAGCGTTTGGCTGGCCGGGCGAGCCGATTGGCACGCGCAACGGGCCAGGGCGAAGCGGGGCTTCGCGGGCGGGAGCGTCCCCGGGTGCAAATTAGGAACGAGAGTGAAAATCAGCGCGGGCCGAGCGGCGACTCCCGGCGCGTGCGCCAGCAGAAGAGGCCGCCCACCGCCGCCATGCCCAGCAACCCCATATCCGCCCAGTGCGTCCCGGGCCGGCGGCGGCTGGTGGCCGGGTCTTTGAAGTCTGTGGAACCCACCACCGGCAGGCGGGGCGGAGAATTGCCAAGCGCCGATGGAGGCAGGAATGACCGCGCCGCGAGGGGAGTGGGCTTTGGTAATTCGCTCGCCTGCGTCACCACGTTGCTGGTGGGCGAGAGCGCGGAGGGAGCGGTCTGAGACCGGGCAAAAACCTGGGCCGTGCTACCCGGAGCGGCCGCCGGGTCGGTCGGCGGAAGATAGGTGTTCATGCTCGGGTCGGAAGCCATTTCGCAATACTGGCAAGCCGAAACGCGCAGAACCCCAAGCGTTTGCAGGAGGAGGAACGCCAGCAGAACCGGAAGGCGGGATTTTGTGGCGAGGCGCATTGGGTTTACCCAATTTAGCCGCGAAAGCGGCCTGGTTCAACGGACACCTTTATTTCGCGGACGAAGGCGTCCCCAGGGGCATCGAAATCATCGGCGCACATCACGCCGTCCTTCCCGGGATCAACAGCCGATTAATAGACCGCTTTCGTCAGAGGAAGCAATCAGTGCCCAGCCGGTGACGGCGTGGGCTGGAATCACGAGGGCCACAAAGCGCTGGAAGCCATTGAACGGTTGTTGAATTTCCGGCCAACGCGCAGGGGCTCACGAGCCTGCCGGGATGAGGCTGGGAACGGGATCGGCGCGGCGATTTGCGGACGCGCTGCCAACGGGTTGCGACCGGTCGAACATGCCGTCGAGCACCTGGAGAAAGGTCGGCCGCCCCGGGGCGGCGTCTCGCGGGTTGGCGTAAATCGTCGGCGGTCGGTCCAACGTGTGGACCTCGAACTCCGGCGGCACGCGGCCCATCAGGCTGCGGAAGTAGCGCGCCGCCGTCTCGTCGAACGGAAAACAGTGCCAGAGAGCGTAGCCATTGAGGCCGTAGTTGAGCGCCACCCGCGACACGGTGGAGGACACCGAAAATACCGCCGCGATCCGCCGGAAATTTTGCAGGAAATAGAGTTCCGCCACCTGCCGGTCATCCTCGATCACGAAGTCCCGCAAATCCAGCATCTGCGGTTCCCCGGTCTCGGCGGGGTGGGGGCGGTAAACGAGTTCGCAGGCCGCACCGTACCACCGGCGCAAGCCATCCAGACAGACGTTGAGGCGCTCGCGGTAAACCTCCGGCGGGAGATTGCGCACCAGCAAAAAGGGCGTGCCGAAAAAGACGACTTTGCCGGGGCGGCCATGCGCTGCCTCCGGCTCGGTCAGCCAGCCGCGCAGGTCGTGCAAGGATGGGAATGGCGAAGCCTGCACGTTCGCCCCGGCGGTGGCCGGCTTTTCCGTCCCGTCGTTGCTCAAGAGCAGGATGGCTCCGAACACCCGTTCGAGCGGCTCCTCCAGGCGGTCCAGCCGCACGCCGTCCCCGCCGCCCCGCCACGGCTTGAGGTGGACCGTGCGCCGGAGACCCAGGCGAGGTTCCAGCACCCGGCGGCGCAGCCAGCCCGCCGTGGTCGGACGATACCGGGCGAACGAATAGGGGCGGCTGGCATCGTGGTATTTCTTGACGGTGGTGCAGAGCAATTTGCCAACTCCGGGATACGCCGAGGCGAGCGCGGCGCTCAACTCCGTGATGCCGGCCAGCGTGACGATGGTGTCGGAGGGCGCGATTTCCAACGCCCGCAGCGCTTCCTGGCGATTTTTCAGCCCCCGGTGTAAGCGCGGCAGGTCACGCAAGCCACGGCAGGTCGGCACTTTATCCACCCGATGCACTTCATCGAACAACGCCGGGCAGGCCGCCAGGTCCACCTTTTGCCACCAGTTGGAGTTCTCATGCAGGAGGTGGCACCTGGCAAACCGCTCGCGGCTCGCCGCCGCGACGACCAACGCGGTGACGAGATTATCCGGCCGCGTCAGGGCGATCCAGAGACGGGATGGCTGCATGGGTGGTGGTGAATTTTGCCTGCGCCAACGTGGATTGGCCGAGGCGTTTGCGCCTTGATGCCAGAGATTGCGGCGGCGATCAAGGAGAGTCTTGCTTTGCAGCGGGGCAAACGCCTCTCAAAACGCTGTCATCCTGCGCGAAGCGAGGCACGAGCGCAGTCGAAGGACCTCGCCACAATGTACCCGGCTGCTTGCAAGGGAAATTGTCCCCGGGGGACAGTCTGTACCCTCCGAGAGGTCCTTCGGGTCGTCAAACTCCCCTCAGGATGACAGAATTTATGATGCGTTCGCCCTGCCGATTTCATTGTGCCGAGATCTGTCTGCGTCGTGCCATCCACCCGGCGGCAAATCAGGACCCGTCCGTTTGCCGGATGTGGCAACGAGCCATCCGGCGCAACCGAGGCGAGCCGGGCGCGCGATTCCCACGGGCATGAGCAAGCCTGTTTTCGCCAAGCCTGTCCCGCCCTCAACGGACACGCCGCCGGACCACTTCGACGTGCTGCCGCCCGAAGGAAAGGGCACCAGCGTCCAGCACCAGGCGTTCTCCCACCTGATCGCCTACCTGATGGACAACGTGATCAAAATTCCGGGGATGCAGAAGCGGGTCGGGATCAATCCGCTGCTCGACCTGATTCCCCTCGGCTTCGGCGACGCCGCCGCGACGATTGCCCAGATGCTGACCATCCTGGACGGTGCGCGGCGGGGCGTGCCGAAAATCGTGCTGGCCCGGATGGGCATGAACATCCTGCTCAACGGCGCGGTGGGCATCGTGCCCGTGGTAGGCGAGGCATTTTCCTGGTGGTATCGGCCTTCCTCGCGCAACTACCAACTCCTGCTCAAACATGCCCTGCCGGCGGGGGCCGCCGCCGCGCCGCGCCGGAACAACGCCGGGGACTACCTGTTCGTTTTCGGACTGCTGGCGCTGGTGCTCGTGGTGATGGGGGTGTTCATCGCGCTGGGGTTCTACGTGGTCGCCACGCTGTGGCATCTGTTGTTCCATTGACAGGCCATGACGGTTGAGGAATTCTGCGCGACCTACCCGCGCCTCTACCACATGGCGGAAGCGTCGATGTGGCCGAGCATCCAGCGGCACGGCCTGTTGAGCACCAGCGCGCTGCTCGATCTCTACGGCGTCACCGGGGAGGAACGCGCGGGGATCGAACGGCAGCGCCGCCCGGATTTTATCGCCGTCAACCACGCGCGCCTGGGCCAGGTGCTCATCCGTGACCAGAAGCCCATGAGTGACGCCACGCTCGCGCCGGTGCTCCTCGACATGACGCCCGCCGAATGGTATGCGCTGCTCAACGAGCGGGTGTTCTTCTGGGTAAGCGAGGAACGGCTCAAGGGGCTGCTCGCCGCGTACCGTCACCGCGAAAACCTCGTCTTGGTGCTCGACACGGCGAAGGTCATGGCGCAGCACGCCGCGCAGGTGACCCTCTCGCCCATCAATTCCGGGTACTCGCGCCGCTGGGCGGTCCGGCGGGGGCGCGAGACGTTCCGGTCCATCGCGGATTATCGACTCGTCGAGCGGGTCGAGGGCCGCCTCGTGCGCAAGCCCGTGGCGGAATGCGCGGTCAGCGGCGGGGTGACGAATGTGCCGGAAGCATTGATCGAAACGCGGCCCGTGCCGGCGGTCAGATAAGAAGCGTCCGCAGATTCCGCAGATTATCGCCGATTGTTTTCTGACCTGAAATCTGCGAAAATCTGCGGAATCTGCGGACAAACTCCCCCCTCCTCCAACTCTTAAATTTATGGGTCGCCAGTGGCTACAGGCAAAACGTGAGGTCGCCAACCTCAAAAAAGGTCAGGTCGTCGGTCGGCTCGTGAAAGAAATCATGGTCGCCGCCAAGCTCGGCGGACCGGACCCGGCGGGGAACGCGCGGCTGTTCACCGCCATCGAAAAGGGCCGCCGCGAGAACGTCACGCGCGACGTGATCGAACGCGCCATCAAGAAAGGCTCGGGCACCGGCGACGAAAAACTGGTGCTCGAACACGTCGTGTTCGAGGGCTACGCGCCGAACAAGGTACCGGTGATCGTCGAGGTGATGACCGACAACAAGAACCGCACCGCGCCCGACATGCGCGTGCTTTTCAAGCAGGGGCAGCTTGGCACGGCAGGCAGCAATAAGTTCCTGTTTGACCACGTCGGCATCATCGAGGCGCATCATCCCGACGCCGGAGCCGATCTGGAAGCCGCCGCCATCGAGGCCGGGGCGAACGACTTCGAGCCACTGACCTCCGAGCAAAACGACGACATCCCCGCCGACCACGCCGGGGCCCGTTTCCTGGCGGACGGCACGGCGGTCCACGCGGTTTCGCAGTGGCTCAGCGCCAACGGCTGGACGGTGGTGACGAGCGAGATCGGCTACGTGGCAAAGAGCTATCCCGAACTGTCGGAGGAGCAGAAAGCCGAAACGGGCGCGTTCCTGCAAAAATTGGACGATTACGACGACGTGGCCCGCGTCTGGGCGGCGGTGAAATGACCCGGCGCTGCCTCCTCGGCGTCCGGGTCGCACTGATCGTAGCGGGACTGGCGCGCCCTGCGGAAGCCGGGCCGGACGCCGTTGCGTCGCCCAATCCGGCCGACTCGTGGGTTCCGTCGGTCCTGTTCGTCGGTAATAGTTTCACGTATGGCGCATTCCAGCCGGTGCGCGGCTACAACGCGGCGGCCATCACGGACGAAAACTTCGGGCTGCCGCGGAACAATCCGCGGGCGGAGGCCGTGGAACCCGGGCCCTTCGGCGGCATTCCCGGCATCTACCAAAAGCTCGCCGACGAGGCCGGGCTGCCCTGTGAGGTCCACATCGAGGCGGTCAGCGCCCAAACGCTTGCCTTCCATGCGCAATATGCGTTGCCCGTCCTCGCGCAGCGGCGCTGGGACGTGGTCGTGCTGCAAGATTACAGCACCGGGCCGCTGCCGCTCCGGCGGCGGGGGAATCCCGACCGCTTTTTCAGCTACGCCACGCTGCTCGAACAGGCGGTACACACTTTTACTCCCCGCGCCCGGTTGTTCCTGTACGAAACCTGGCCCCGCGCCGACCTGACGTACCGCGCGAACCAACCGTATTCGGGGGAGGGAATCGAAGTCATGGCGGCGGAACTGCACGACGCCTACTACCAGGAAGCGGCCCGGGACGCCGATTTCGCGGGGGTGGCCCCGGTGGGCGACGCCTGGCTGCGAGCTATCCGGGACGGCACGGCATTGACCAATCCGTTCGAGCCGCGCGAGACCGGGAAGATCAACCTGTGGGCGCGGGACAGCTACCACCCGAGCGTGCACGGCGCCTACCTGGCCGCACTGGGCTTTTTCAACGGATCACGGGGGTGGATGCGGGCCGTTTCGGCGACGATGAGCGGGCCGCCATCGACCTCGGCATCGCCCGCGCCGACGCGGCGAACCTCCGGCGAATCGCGTCGGCACAGGTCGTGGAAGCCGCTCCAAATCCGAGGGAGGGAGGCCTCTCCGAGGCCTGCCCCGATTGTCTGTCTGGGGGCGTTATCCACCGCTGGCGGTCCAAACCGGAAACGATGGGGCAGGCCTCGGAGAGGCCTCCCTCCCTTTTAACGACCGGCGCGGCGCGCCTGTCCCGAGGCCAGCCCAAATGGCCGTTCGGGCTTGCGTGCGCCCCGGGCCGCCCCTAACAGTTCTGGCGTCACCTCCTCCATGAGTCTGCTCGTCCAGAAATACGGCGGCACCAGCGTCGGCAATCCCGAACGCATCCGTAATGTCGCCCGCCGCGTCATCGAAACCCAGCGCGCCGGACACGGCGTCGTCACGGTCGTTTCGGCCATGTCGGGCGTGACGGACGGCCTCATCCAGCTCGCGCACGAGGTCTCGCCGTCGCCCAGCGAACGCGAGATGGACGTGCTCCTGGCCACCGGCGAACAGACCACCATCGCGCTGCTGGCGATGGCCATCGACGCCCTCGGGGCACGCGCCGTGTCGCTGACCGGCGCGCAGGCGGGCATCGTCACGGACGGCGTCCACACCCGGGCCAAGATCGCCAACATCACGCCGAAGCAAATCCTGCATCACCTCGACGACGGCGCGGTCGTCATTGTCGCCGGGTTCCAGGGGCAGACGATGGCGGGACAGGTGACCACGCTGGGGCGCGGCGGCTCGGACCTGACCGCCATCGCCATCGCCGCGGCCATCGGCGCGGACCTTTGCCAGATTTTCACCGACGTGGACGGCGTTTATACCTGCGACCCGCGCCTCGTCCCCAACGCGCGCCGCCTGGACGAATTGTCCTACGAGGAAATGCTGGAAATGGCCAGCCTCGGCAGCAAGGTCATGCAGTCGCGCTCGGTGGAATTCGCCAAGAAATTCGGCGTGAAATTTGAGGTTCGCAGCTCCTTCAACGAGAATCCCGGCACCATGATCATCGACGAAACCCCCAGCATGGAAAACGTCGTCATCCGCGGCATCAGCGTGGAGAAGAGCCAGGCCAAGGTGACGATCACCGGCGTGCCCGACCGCCCGGGCGCGGCGGCGCAGGTGTTCAGCGCGCTGAGCGCGGCGCACGTCGTCATCGACATGATCGTGCAGAACGTCAGCGTCCACGGCACGACGGACATCTCTTTTACCCTCAACCGGGCCGATCTGCCCGCCGCCGAGGCGACGCTGCGCCCGGTGGTGGACGCCGTCGGCGCGGCGGCGCTCAACTCGCGCGAGGGCATCGCCAAGCTCAGCGTGGTGGGCATCGGGATGCGCTCGCATTCAGGCGTCGCGGCGCGGCTGTTCGAGTGCCTGGGGCGCGGTGGCATCAACATCCAGATGATTTCCACCAGCGAGATCAAGATCGCCGTCATCATCGACGAGGCGAGCGTGCAGGCAGCCGCCAAGCTGACGCACGCCAGCTTCGGCCTGGAACACGGTCCCTACACGGTGTGAGCGTGAGCGCGGATCTGCCCCCATTGTCGGATGGTTCGCCGCCGTCGGCATCGTCGCCGGCCTGGGCGCTGTACGAGCAAAAGAACGCCCTGCGCACCGCCGCGCGCGAGAAATTGGCCGCGCTGGACCCCGTCCAGCACCGCGAACGCAGCCGCCAACTCGTCGCCCGGTTGCGGGAGTTGCCCTCGCTCCGGCAGGCCCGCCGCGCCCTCCTCTTTGCGCCGTTGCCGACGGAGCCGGACATCGACCGGCTATGGAGCTTGGGAGCGCTGGCGGACAAGCAATGCGCTTACCCGCGCGTGGAGGGGATGGCGATGCGAGGGTACTACGTCCATGGGTTGGGCGAACTGGAGCCGACGCGCTGGGGTCTGCGCGAGCCGCCGATGCTGGCCGCCCGCGAGGCGGATCTCGCGGATCTCAACGTGATCCTGGTGCCGGGGTTGGCGTTTGACGCGCGCGGTGCGCGGTTGGGACGCGGCGGCGGTTTCTACGACCGTTTCCTGGCCGACCGTGGCAAGCGAACGATCGTCATCGGTTGTTGTTTCGCGCTGCAACGGGTGGAAAAGCTACCGCTCGCGCCGCACGACGTGTTGATGGATTACGTCTGCACGGACGAGGGAATACTCTGAGGCAACCTCCAAGGTAGGAAAGGCTCTCCGAGCCCTTCCCTGACTTTTCTGGGCGAGCCGCCGCTAGCAGAGAGGCGATAAGGCCCAACAGGGAAGGGCTCGGAGAGCCCTCCCTACCTTGGGGGACCGGCGCATTGCGCCGGACGGCAAAAAAGCGGCTCACTCCTCTTCGACGGCGTCCGGCAACTCATTGGGTTTCTCGCCCGCCGCCCGCGGGAAGTGCGTGGCCAGTTCCTCGCCGATGATCTCTACCGCGGCCACGACAGCATCCGTGTAGCGTTCCTCTTTCAGAAGGGGGCGCATGGTCGCGCTGACCAGCGTCCGCCAGAACTCGTCGCCGCCGCATTTGTCGTGAATGCCTTCGTCGCCGATCACGGCGTACTTGCGCGCCTCCGGCGCAAAATAAATCAGCACGGCATTGCGGGATTGCGTCTTTTCCATCGCCAGTTTGGCGAAACGTCCACGGGCTGCTTCGACGGCATTGTCCACCGCCCGGTGGGTGACGAACACGCGAATCTGGCCGCTGGTTTTGCGTTCTTCCGCCGCGATGGCTGCGGTGATCCGCTGGTGGTCGAGGGCTTCGAGAAAATGTTTCTGTTTCATGGCGGTTCGCCGGACAAAATTTTGACCTGCCGTTCACCAATCGCCGCTGGCCCCACCGCCACCGAAATCGCCCCCGCCGCTGGAAGCAAACCCCCCACCGTCGGAGGAACCACCGCCACCGCTGCTGCCTCTGCCTCCGCCTCCGCCGAAGCCGCCAAACCCGCCCCCTCCGCCAAAGCTGGTGGGGAAGAAGATCGGTCCGCCCCCGCCCGAAAACATCGTCCCGCCACGGCGCCGGAACGCCCGCGAAATGATGAAAAACACGAGGATGATAAAAATAATCGTCCCGATGCTCAGGCCGCCGTTCCCGTTGCCGGCGCTGCTGCCAACGGGATGCTGCCGTTGATATTCCGTCTGGCCCGAGCCCTTGTACTCGCCTTTGGCCGCCTGCATCATCGACTCGACGCCCGCCGTCAAACCACCGTCATAATCCCCAGCCTTGAAATGCGGCGCAATCTGATCGGCGATGATGTCCTTGCAGGTGGCATCGGGCAGGGCGCCCTCCAGGCCATAGCCGACCTGGATGCTCATCTTGTGATCCTGCACGAAAACGAAAAGGACCGCGCCGTTGCGTTGTTCCTTTTCGCCGACTTTCCAGGCGCGCGCGACCCGTTGGCAATAATCGTCGATGTCCGACTCCGAATGCATCTTCGGATAGATGGCGACTCGAAGCTGGTTGGAGGTCTGCCGCTCGTGGTCTTCGAGTTCGCGGTTCAGCCGATCCGCCGTTTCCGGCTTCACCGTCAGCGCGTAGTCGTTGAAGTATCGCGTCGGCACCTCCGGGATGACCTCCGCCGCGCGCAGGCTACCACTCAATGCCAAAAGCAATACGAGGCCCGACAATGAAAGCGACCGACACCACCAACGGGAAGATCCCTTGTGCATGGCTTACGATGGAACGGGACCGGGTGCGGGGCAAGCACCCCGTGCTTTCCGGCAGACTAAGGGTGCGCCGGAGCGGGGGCAGGCGTCGTGCCGAACCCGCCGAAGTCCACCTTGGGCGCGCTCTGCGCGGCGTCATCGGCCTTGAAGAACGGTTTTTCCTTCATGCCCACGAAGCTGGCGTACAGCACCGTGGGAAAGGCGTTGCGCGCCGTGTTGTAGGCCTGGGTCGAGCCGTTGAAGTCGTTGCGCGACACGGCGATCCGATTTTCCGTGCCCTCGATCTGCGCCTGGAGGTCGCGGAAGCCCTTGGTCGCCGACAACTCCGGATACTTTTCCACCGACACCAACAACCGTGAGAGCGAACTGCTGACCGCGCCCTGCGCCTTCTGGTAGGCGTCCAACTGCGCGGGATCGGTCGGCGCGTGGCTCGGGTCGATGGTCACCTTCGTCGCGCTGGCGCGGGCATTGATGACATCGGTGAGCGTCGATTTCTCGAAGTTGGCCGCGCCCGAAACCGTGCTGACGAGGTTGGGCAGGAGATCGTTGCGGCGTTGGTACTGCGCCTGGACGTTGGCCCATTTGCCGTCCACGTCGTTCGAGAGCGTGTTGAGCTTGTTATAGCCCCGGCTGCCCGCGGCGACCACGATGACGGCGACCACGGCCAACACGATCAGCAATCCGACGCACCCGAGCAGAGCGGTTTTCTTCATGGTCCAACCCATGGCCCGGCGCGGCTCCTTTGCAAGTATTTTGTCACACGGCGCGGCGTTGGCATTTTTTTCGCTCGGTGCGATG
This sequence comes from PVC group bacterium, assembly GCA_903642295.1. Classification (GTDB taxonomy): domain Bacteria; phylum Verrucomicrobiota; class Verrucomicrobiia; order Chthoniobacterales; family SZAS-18; genus CAHJWO01. The sequence continues at coordinate 12,790 of CAHJWO010000053.1, forward strand.
ATAAAGCCTTCGCCCGCCGTTCATGGACACCACGACCACCCTGGCCCAGCCCGCCGACGTACCCGCCGCGCCCTCCCTGGCGGCCCGCACGGACAACCGGGCGCTGCTGCTCATCGCGCTCTTCAAGCTGGCCAAGGCGTTGCTGTTCCTGGCCGCCGCGTTCGGCACGTTGCGCATGATTAACAAGGACACGGAGGTGGAGGCGAAAAAGATCCTCCACGTTTTCCGGATGCATGACGACGGCAAGATCGCCCGCGCCATCCTGGTGAAGGCCAACGTGATCGACAACCCGCACAAGCGGATCATCGGCGCCGTCCTGGCATTTTACGGCCTGCTTTTTTCCATCGAGGGCTTCGGCCTGCTGGCGCGCCAGCGTTGGGCGGAATATTTCACCGTCATCATGACGGCCACGGGCATTCCCATCGAGTTGTACGAGCTGCTGCATCGTCCCAACCATGCCAAAGTGGTCGAATTGGTGCCGGAGGAACAGCGGCACCTGTTGATCTTCGACAAGTTTTTCCTGCTCAAGTTGGCGGCATTGGGGCTCAACGTGGCCATCCTGTGGTTCCTCATCCATTACGTGCGGCACAACAATCCGCACAAGCTGGCCGAGCGAAAGGACGCCCCGCCGTTGGGAGAAGAGGGGAGCAAGGCCACCGTCTAAAGGCAGAAGGCGGAAGGCAGCAGAGGCAAAAATCCCATATCCCCTTACCCGAAAGCGTTCGGCTTATCAAGATTGCTGTCTTATCCTTCTGCCTTCATCCTTCTGCCTTCTGCCTTCTGCCTTCTGCCTTTTCTTGAATGGCGACGCGTAATCCTAAAGCCCCCAAGGAGCCAAAAGCATCGAAGGTTCCCAAGGCACCGAAACCCCCCAAGTCCCCGCCGCCGACCACCGAGGCCGTGGCGGCACGGCTGCTGACCCTGTTCCCGCCGGACGCATTGCCCGCGCTGTGGAAAGAAGCAGACTTGAAACGCCGGCTGGCGGCGTCGGAGCGCCCGCTGCTCCCGGCGGCGTTGCTTCGCTTGCAGTCGGAGCATCAACTGCTCGCGCTGACGCAGGGGAAGACCGTGGTGTACCTGTTCGCGGGTCCGTTGCACGGTTGGCTGGCGGGCGCGGCAGTCATGCCGGATGCACCCACCCCGGTCGCCCCGGCGGGCGAATCGACGGAAGACCTCTTCGCCGTCTATCGCCGGGTGGTGCGGGCATCCGGCGGCTTTCCTGATGTGAAAATCGCCGCGTTACGTGCCGCCCTCGGTCCGGGTTCCGCCGGGATGGTGACCGCGCGGCTGGTGGCGCTCTGGCGGGAGGGCCGCGCGACGTTCAGTCAAGGCGATTGGTCGCTGGCCGACGAGAGCACGCGCGCTGCCGCCGTGGAATTGGTCGGCGAGCGGTACTTGTTGGTGCGCCTGGACGACGGGGCGGATTGAGGCGCGCGGCGCCAATTGTCTCAAGGGAGGGAGGGCTCTCCGAGCCCTGCCCTGATTTCTCTGGAGAGGCCGCAAAGAGGGGCCGAACGGCCCGACAGGGAAGGGCTCGGAGAGCCCTTCCTACCCTGGAGGGACCGCCTGCGGCGGTGGCTGGACACCCTCTCGGGATGACAGAAGCGTGATGGACTCGCCCGGCGCGAGAGTGGGGCCAAAGGCATCGTTGAAACAAACGGCGCAATTCTGAATCGGGAAGCGAGCCGAACCCCACCCGGTCGCGCAATTCCTGCTTTGTTCAGTCCCGAAAATCCTGCATCCTGCATCCTGCATCCTGCATCCTTCCTCGCCTCCCGCCTCCCCGTCATGCCGCCCACCGCCCCAGACGACGAGAGCTTCGCGCTCGACCCTTTCGCGGACTGGGTTTTCCACGAGCCGCGCCAGCCGCACGCCAGCGTCGCCGGCCTGAACGACCGCGCCCTGGGCCGCCTGCTCGCGCAGTTCAAACGTCTGACCCTGCCCACGCCGGCCCCCGGCCAGGTCCGGCGCTTGTCCGAACCCGCGCCGCTCGTCGTCTCGCCCCAGCCGGGCTACGGCAAATCGCACCTGCTCGGACGGCTCTTCGCCGCGCTCGAAGGCCGCGCGACCCTGATCTACGTCGCGCCGTTCCAGAGCCCCGGCCTGTGCTGGCAGTCCATCCTCCTGCGCACGATCCAGGAACTCGCCTTCCCCGACCGCGCCGACCCCGCCAACACCATCCTCGGCGAGCCCGCCACCCAACTCGACGCCTTTGCCCACGGCGTCCTGGCACACCTCGTCGCCGCGCTGATCGAATCCGGCAAGGCCGAGCATGCCGACCCCGCCGGAGCCGCCGCCTGGCTGCGCGAACGTCCGCTGGAATCCTTCGCGCTGGCCGATCCGGCCCACCCGTGGTCGCACTGGCTGCGCACCGTCTTCGAGGGTTTTCACCACGAGATGGAGGTCCAGCTGCGCCGCGCCGGCGTGGTGCTCCAGTCGCCCGGTTGGCTGCGGGTGCTCCTGGCCTACGCGGCGTCCCGGCCCGGCGACGAGGTCCGCGCGCTCTGCCACGGCTGGCTGAGCGGCCAGACCCTCGAACCCGCCGAGGCCGCCCGCCTGGGCCTGCGCGCCGGGGAATCCACGCCTGCCGACCTGCCCGACCAGATCAACGAACTTTGCTGGCGGCGGCTGCTCGATTTTTGCCAACTGGCCGGGTTCTACCGACCCTTCGTTTTCTGCTTCGACCAGACGGAAGCCTACGGCCATTCGCCGGTGCTGGCCCGCTCCTTCGGCACCGCCGTGGCGCAACTCCATCTTTCCGCCGCCAACCAGATGCTGGTCATCACGGCCAACCAGCAGCCCTGGGAGGAAACCGTCGCGCGCTACCTGGAAAACGCCGACAAGGACCGCTTCGCGCCGCTGCCGCTCGAAGGGCTCAACCGCGCGCAGGGCGAGGAACTGATCCGCCTGCGCTGCCGCCAGTGGGAGCTTTCCGGGGAGATCATCGCCGCCTTCTTCGGCGACGGCCACTGGCTGGAGGAGCGTTTCCCCACCGGGCGCAACCGCATGGGCACCCGGCAATTTTTGCAGGTGTGCAGCGCCCGGTGGAACCAGCCGGAGGGCTGGTGCAAGGCGTCCATCCTGCCCGCCGGCATCGGGAAATCCGCCGCCCCGGTCCTGCCGACACTCACCGAGTTACTCGACCGCTACACCGAGGACGCCCTCGGCAAACCGCAACGCCTGGGCTACAACCCGGACGCCCTGCGCTGGCTCGTCGAGGACGCGGCCCGGGGGCGGACGGATTTTACGCCCGCCGCGAACGCGGGCAGCCCGCGCGGGGATCTGCCGGTCGTCTGGAGCAGCCCGGGGGGCAAGCGGGTCAAGGTGTTTCTGGGATTCGAGCCGGGCGACAACTGGAAACGCTGGCGGGCGATCCTCCAGGAGGCGCGGACGACCTGCGCGCCGGGCCGGGACAAGGCTGTCCTTTTCCGCACTTCCGAACAGGCCGCCATCCCCGGCGAGCGTTGGGCCATCGCCGAGGAAATAGCGGTGGCAAAGCGGTCTTTCTTCGACCTGATCGAACTGGACCAAAACATGACCGCCGAACTCTATGCCGCGCGCACGCTTTACCTCGACGCCGTCGCGGGCGATCTGCCCTACCGCGCCGAGGATGTGCAGGCGTTCCTTTCTCAGGAACTGGACCCCTTCTGGCAGCGCATCCGCCAGATGCCGCCCCCCGCCGCCGAACCGGCCCCGCGCTAGATCAATCTCAAGGTGCTGAAAACACAGGGGTTATCATGACAGTACGATCCCGGCGAGAGCATATTTTTTCAATTTTTGGCGTGGGGCGCAATATAATATAAATTTGTATTATATTTACGGGAAGCCAGCCGGGGTCAGCTCCATTCCCAAGGTTCACCCGGCGGGGCCTTGGGAAGCCAGCGCTTCCCGGACAAGTGCGTTCCCAAGCAGGAGCTTGGGAACGAGGGAGTAAAGGCGAGACCTCGTCTCACGAAACATCTGTTAAATGAGACTTGTGGTTTGCCGTTCGCTTTCAGATCGACGTGAAAAGGCGGAAGGATGTAAAAAGAGTAGATGCAATTTACGTTGCCAGCGTGGGCTGCTTTTCTGAGCTTGTATGGCTTGATGGGAATAGGTGGGGTGATTGCGATCCACGAGCGTTGTTCGATGGCAGTGGTGCTGCTTTCCGTGTCCGCGTTTCCGGTGGGATACGCTGCGGCTTGGCAACTTTATCACCGGCTGTGCGGCGTTCGGATCGAGATGAAAAGCACGGTGCCGTTCCTGTTTTATCTAAACTTTTTCGTCTCGGATTTTCTGCAAACCTTTAATCCTCCTGCCCTCCTGTTTGTCAGCGCACAGTTGGCAGCCATGCTGTTACAGCGGGCAGCCCCGCCTGAGACGCCGCCCGTGCAGATGCGGTTCCCGTTTCGCGGTCGGTGGTTGGTCGCAAGCGGTGGACCAACGCGCTCCACCTCCCACTCCTGGACGCTTGCCGCGCAACGGTATGCTTACGACTTTGTGGTAGGAACTTCCTTCGCCGATACTGCCCGGCAGGGCAACGGCCAACTAGAGGACTATCCCGCCTTCGGCCAGCCCATCTTTTCTCCCGTTGATGGAAAGGTGGTGTCCGTGCAAAACGCTTTCCGCGACTCGCGGCTTCCCGGCAGCGGATGGCTGGATTGGTGGGTCAAGGACCCCCGTGGCAACCATGTGCTGATCGAGTGCCAAGCCGATCATTTTGTCCTGGTAGCCCACTTGCGATGCAACACGGTGGAGGTGCAACGCGGCCAATTCATCAAAGCTGGCACCAGACTCGGGCAGTGCGGCAATTCGGGACGCTCCACCGAGCCGCATCTGCACCTGCATTGTCAGCGGGGTGCCCGCTTGGCATTTGGGGTGGGCTTGCCGCTGATCTTCTTGAGCAAAAGAAATAACGCGGCTGAGAACATCCATGCAGATGGACAACAGCTTGAACGCGGCATGCAGATCGAGTGGGCAGAGACATAAATCATGCTGGTGGCTCAGAAATCTCTGTTGTTGAGCCAACGGACCTGGGCTTGGCAACCGGAGCGCGTCGTGGTGGGTCAAACCGGCGACTACCCAATGTGCTCCATGTTCTCGGGCAAGACGACCCAGGCATGTTTGTCCCGTTCCCAGACAGAGCGCGTGGGTGCCGGAAATCCTGGCTCTGCGAAGGCACCTACCGGGATGGCAATCGTGTCTTCGTAGCCTTCTGCCAGGTAATAGACAGTCGCGCCGCAATACGGGCAGAAACTGAAAGTAATCTTCCCGCCCTCATCGCGTACCCGCGCATATGCCGTAGCTAATCCTGCGACCTGGACCGCTTCTTTTCGGAAGCGCGCCTGAGCACCGAAGACGTTGCCCGTTCGCCGCTGACAATCAAGACAGTGGCAGACAGACACGCGGATCGGGTCTTCCGTTGCGGTCGCGGTCAGTTGCCCGCAGCTGCACGCTGCAATTCGTTCAGCCATCGTGGATGAGAGTGTGACGAGGATTGCTTTGCCAATCAAGTGTACATCCAAACGAGACACCAGTCACCCTGTCTCGAAAAACACTGGTTTTTCGGGAGGTGTTGCCCTGAGCCGAGATGCTTTCGGCAACGCCGCTGAGACAAAATTGTCTCAAAATTCGTCTCACAAATCATCGTCTCAAATTCAGCATGAGAGACGAGTTCGTGAGACAAAAAGACAGCGCAATC